>JAYUCA010000535.1:0-2444 GCA_043740535.1 Rhodospirillales bacterium
GCCGCGGCGCTGGATCACGTTGCCCCAGTCCATCGCCTGCACGTCGACGTTCATGCCGGCCTGCTTCAGCATGTCGGCGCCCACCAGGCCCAGTGCGGCCAGGGCCGGCAGGTCGGTGGCGACCATGCAGACGACCCGCTCGTTCTTGTAGCCTGCGGCGGCCAGGTCGGCCTTGACCTTGGCGTAGTCCGGCTTCTCCTGGATGGCCGACATGCCGGTGTCGCTGGCCATGTTGGAGATGGACGGGAAGTAGCCGGTGCCGGACTTCCACAGCTCCCGCTCGGCGCCGGCCACGGCCTCCATGAAGGCGGCCTGATCGACGGCGCCCAGCAGCGCGCGACGGATGGCCGGGTTGTTGAAGGGGGGCTGCAGGTGGTTGAAGCGCATCATCGCAGGCGCGCCTGTCGGGTCCAGGTCCATCACGCGGATGCCGGGTTCTTTCCGCATGGGGGGCACCAGGTCCAGCGCCGGTTCCTGCCACCAGTCCATCTGGCCGGATTTCAGGGCTGCGAAGGCGGTCGACGCGTCCGGGATGACGGTGTGCTCGACACGGTCGATGTAGGCGATCTTCGGCCCGGCGGTCCAATCGGGCGTGCCGCTGGGGCGCGGCACATAGCCCTCGAACCGGGTGTAGACGGTGCGGGCGCCGGTCACGCGTTCATTGGCCAGGTAGCGGAACGGGCCGCTGCCGACCATCTCGGTGATGGGGGTGAAGGGGTCCGTCATCGCGAGGCGTTCCGGCATCATCGGGCACATGCTGCTGGCGACCTTGCCGAGGGCGGCGGGCAGAAGCGGGAAGGGCGCCTTGAGCCGGAACACGATCACCTTGTCGCCGTCGGCCGACAGCTCATCCGTCGCCGCGATCAGCGCCTGGCCGAAGCCGTCGCGCTTGCCCCAGCGGCGGATGCTGGCGACGCAGTCGCGCGCCAGCACCGGGGTGTCGTCATGGAACTTCAGGCCGTCGCGCAGGGTGAGGCGCCATAGCTTGCCGTCGGGCGCGGTCTCGACGCCGGCCACCATCTGGGGCTGCGGGGCGAAGGTGCTGTCCTGGCCGAACAGCGTGTCGAACACGGCGAAGCCGTGGTTGCGCGCGATGTAGGCGGTCGTGGTGACGGGGTCGAGCACCGCGATGTCGATCTGCGGGATGAAGCGCAGGATCCTGGACTCCTGCGATCGGGCGACCCGGGGGGCGGCGAGGGCGGCGGCGGTGGCGGCAAGCAGGGTCCGGCGTTTCATCGTGATGTCCTTGATTGGCTTTTCGTATCGAACAGGGCTGACGTCTAGGGGCAATGCTAGCAAAAGCCGGGCCGCAGCATCGCCTTCCGCGCCGCGTGTCGCTCATTCTTAACCGGCAGCCTGCCAGACTAGACGGATTGGCCCGGGGTTGCACGCATGAGCAGATACGACTTCATCGTCATCGGCAGCGGCCCGGCCGGCCGCCGCGCCGCCATCCAGGCCGCCAAGGTCGGCCGGTCGGTGCTGGTCGTCGAAAAGGGCCGCCGCGTCGGTGGCGTATCGGTGCATACCGGCACCATCCCGTCGAAGACGCTGCGCGAAACGGTGCTGAACCTGACCGGCTGGCGGGAGCGGGGGTTCTACGGCCGCGCCTACCGCGTCAAGAAGGACATCCAGGCCAAGGACCTGATGGCCCGGCTGCACATGACGCTCGATCACGAGGTCGATGTGCTGGAACACCAATTCGCCCGCAACGGCGTGGCGCACATGACCGGAACGGCGCGGTTCGTGGACCAACACCGCATCGAGGTGACGGCCGAAGGCTGCGATCCCCGGACGATCGAGGCGGAGAAATTCCTCATCGCCGTCGGCACGCGGCCGTTCCGCCCGGCAGACGTGCCTTTCAACGGCGTCAACGTGCTGGACAGCGACGAGATCGTCGACGTGCCGCGGCTGCCGCGCAGCCTGACGGTGATCGGCGCCGGGGTGATCGGCGTGGAATACGCGACGATATTCAGCGCGCTGGACGTCAGCGTGTCGTTGGTGGAGCCGCGGCCGAGCTTCCTCGATTTCATCGACCACGAGCTGATAGAGGACTTCATCCATCAGCTGCGCGACCGGGGCGTGACGATCCGCTGCGGGTCCAAGGTGGCCAGCATCGGGTTCGAGCAGGGGGCGCCGGTGACGGTGCTGGAAAGCGGGCGCCGGGTGCGGTCCGAGATGGTGCTGTATGCCGCCGGGCGGGTGGGCGCGACGGACTCGCTGAACCTCGAAAGCTGCCGGATGGAGGTCGATCACCGCGGGCGGCTGAAGGTGGACCCCAGGACATTCCAGACCTCCGTGCCGCATATCTATTCGGCGGGCGACGCGATCGGCTTCCCGAGCCTGGCATCGACATCGATGGAGCAGGGACGGATCGCTGCCTGCCACGCCTTCGGCGTGCCGATGCCGCCGGCGCCGGACTTCTTCCCGTATGGCATCTACTCGGT
>JAYUCA010000536.1:0-2867 GCA_043740535.1 Rhodospirillales bacterium
GACAGCATGAACCCGGCCAAGGACACGCTCGCGTTGTCCAGCATCGATGTGGACCTGTCGCCCATCGCCGAGGGCCAGGCCATCACCGTCGTCTGGCGCGGCAAGCCGATCTTCGTGCGGAGCCGCACCGCGGAGGAGATCAAGACCGCCCAGTCGGTGCCGCTGCGCGACCTGCTCGACCCCGAGGCCGACAAGGATCGGGTGAAGGCCGGGCATGAGAAGTTCCTGACGGTGATCGGGATCTGCACCCACCTGGGCTGCGTGCCGCTAGGCAACAAGACGACGGAGCCGCGCGGCGATTTCGGCGGCTGGTTCTGCCCGTGCCACGGCAGCCAGTATGACGTCTCCGGACGCGTGCGGCACGGCCCGGCCCCGGCGAACCTGCCCGTCCCGCCCTACGCCTTCGTCACAGACACCAAGATCAAGATCGGCTGAGGAGCACAAACATGGCCGGCCTGCACAAGAGCACCTTCGAAAATCCGGTGATCAACTGGATCGACACCCGGATGCCCGTCTTCACGATGATGCAGAAGGAATACGGCGCCTTCCCGACGCCGAAGAACTTCAACTACTTCTGGAACTTCGGCGCGCTGGCCATGGTCAACCTGGTGATCATGATCGCCACCGGCGTGTTCCTGGCGATGAACTACAACGCCAGCACCGCCGGGGCCTTCGACAGCGTCGAGCGGATCATGCGCGACGTGAACTACGGCTGGCTGCTGCGCTACGCGCACGCCAACGGCGCATCGATGTTCTTCATCGTCGTCTACATCCATATCTTCCGGGCCATGTACTACGGGTCATACAAAGCCCCGCGGGAGCTGCTGTTCATCCTGGGCGTCATCATCCTGCTGCTGATGATGGCCACGGCGTTCATGGGCTACGTGCTGCCCTGGGGCCAGATGAGCTACTGGGGCGCCACGGTCATCACCAACCTGTTCTCGGCGATCCCTGTCGTCGGCAACTGGGTCGTGACATTGCTGTGGGGCGGGTTCAGCGTCGATAACCCGACGTTGAACCGGTTCTTCGCGCTGCATTACCTGCTGCCCTTCATGATCTTCGGCGTCGTGTTTCTGCACATCGTGGCGCTGCACATCACCGGGTCGAACAACCCGCTGGGCATCGATGTGAAGACGCCGCAGGACACGATCCCCTTCCACCCGTACTACACGACGAAGGACAGCGTCGGCATGTGCGTCTACCTGCTGGTCTTCGCGCTGTTCGTGTTCTTCGCGCCGAACTACATGGGCCATCCGGACAACTACACGCCGGCGAACCCCCTGGTCACGCCGCCGCACATCGTGCCGGAATGGTACTTCCTGCCGTTCTACGCCATCCTGCGTTCGGTCCCGAACAAGCTGGGCGGCGTGTTGATGATGTTCGGCTCGATCGCCGTGCTGTTCATCCTGCCGTGGCTCGATACCTCGCCGGTTCGCAGCGCCCGCTTCCGCCCCATCTTCAAGCAGGCGATGTTCGTGCTGGTGGCTGACGTGATCCTGCTGGGCGTCGTGGGCGGCAAACCTGTGGAAGGGCATTGGGTCGCCATCGGTCAGGTCGCGACCGCCTACTACTTCCTGCACTTCCTGGTGCTGCTGCCGCTGCTGGGCCGCTTCGAGAAGCCGTTGCCGCTGCCGGAAAGCATTTCCAGCCCCGTGGTCAAGCGGCTGGTCGGGCCACCCGGCGGAGGCGGCCCGCTGCCCGCCGGCGCTGCCGCCAAGCCGATGGAGAAGCCGTGATGCTGCGTTGGATCCTTGCCGCCGCGGTGATCGCGTTCGCGACCCCCGCCCTCGCGCAGCATGAGGAGATCGTCTACCCGAAGCAGAAATGGAGCTTCGACGGCCCCTTCGGCACCTTCGACCGCGCCTCGGTTCAGCGCGGCTACCAGGTCTACAAGGAGGTGTGCTCCAACTGCCACTCGATGCGGCTGCTGTCCTACCGCGACCTCTCGGGCATCGGCTTGAACGAGGAGCAGATCAAGGCGATCGCCGCGTCCGTCACCATGGGCGGCAGCACCGACGACGCTGGCCAGCCGATCGACCGGCCGGGCCTGCCTGCCGACCGTTTCAAGTCGCCCTTTGCGAACGAGAAGGCGGCCCGCGCCGCCAACGGAGGCGCCTACCCGCCCGACCAGTCGCTGATCGTCAAGGCGCGCGAGGATGGATCGACCTACATCAACGCTCTGCTGAACGGCTATGAGGAGCCGCCGGCCGGCGTGACGTTGCCGCCGGGCCAGTACTACAACAAGTATTTCCCGGGCCATCAGCTGGCGATGCCGAAGCCGCTGAACGAGGACCAGGTGACCTACGCGGACGGCACCAAGTCTACCGTCGAGCAGATGTCGAAGGACGTCGTCTACTTCCTGACCTGGGCCGCGAACCCGGAGATGGAGGCCCGCAAGCGCATGGGCGTCAAGGCCGTGCTGTTCCTGGCGCTGATGACCGGGTTGACCTATGCCGTGAAGAAGAAGGTCTGGAAGGACATCCACTAGGCGCCGCCCTCATGGCCGGCCTGGTTACACCCGTCATCGGCATCCTCGGCGGGTCCGGCGTTTACGAGGTTGCCGGGCTGCAGGATGCCGAGTGGCGGCGGGTCGAGACCCCGTGGGGCGAGCCCTCGGACGCGCTGCTGTTCGGCACGCTCGATGGCATACGGTGCGTGTTCCTGCCCCGGCATGGCCGCGGCCATCCACGCAGCCCGACGGACCTCAACTACCGCGCCAACATCGATGCGATGAAGCGCTCGGGCGTGACGGACCTGATCTCGTTGTCCGCGGTCGGCAGCCTGAAGGAGGAGTTGCCGCCGGGCCACTTCGTGATCGTGGATCAGTTCATCGACCGCACCTTCGCCCGCGAGAAGAGCTTCTTCGG
>JAYUCA010000537.1:0-2222 GCA_043740535.1 Rhodospirillales bacterium
TCCTGCACCAGGGATGTGGCCAACTGGCCGGCGCCGCCGGTGACCAGGATGGTCATAGCGCGAACCAGCCCTTCGCATCCTTGAACGCGGGCAGCACCATGTCCTTGTCCGACAGCACGGCCTCTCCGGGGGCCAGGGGCCAGGGCAGCGCCAGGTCGGGATCGTTCCAGATCACGCCCCGCTCGCATTCCTTGCAGTAGCGGTCGGTCACCTTGTACAGAACCTCGGTGTCCGGCAGCAGCGTGCAGAAGCCGTGCAGGAAGCCGGCCGGGACCCAAAGCTGCGCCCAGTTCTCCGCCGAAAGCTCGGCCGCCGCCCATTGCCCATAGGTGGCCGAGCCCACGCGCGCGTCCACCGCCACATCCCAGATGGCGCCCCTCACGACGCGCACCAGCTTGCCCTGCGGGTGCGGCCCGACCTGGCAGTGCAGGCCGCGGATCGTGCCCCGCTCCCGCGACAGGCTCTGGTTGTCCTGGATGAAGGGGATTTCGACGCCGGATGCTGCGAAGCGCTCGACGTTGAACACTTCGGAGAAAAATCCGCGGTTGTCTGCGAAGCGCGGCGGGGTCAGCAGGATGACCTCGGGGATGGACAGCCGCTCGGCCTTCATGCGTGCATCCCGTCCGCCAGTTCCAGCAGCAGGCGACCCAGCTCGGTCTTCGACAGCGCCTTCGCCGCCGCCCGCAGCATGTCGGCATCGATGTATCCCATGCGGAACGCGACCTCCTCTGGGCTGCCGACCAGCATGCCCTGGCGGTCCTGGATGGTCTGCACGAACAGGGCGGCCTGCAGCAGGCTGTCGGGCATGCCGGCATCGAGCCAGGCGCAGCCGCGGCCCAGGCGCTCCACGTGCAGGTTGCCCCTTTCGAGGTAGATCTGGTTGAGCTCGGTGATCTCCAGCTCGCCCCGCGGCGACGGCTTGACCCGGCGCGCATACTCCGAGACGTGCGCGTCATAGAAGTACAGTCCCGTCACCGCCCAGTTGCTCTTGGGCGCCGCCGGCTTCTCGACGATGTCGACGGCGCGGCCCGAGCTGTCGAACGACACGACGCCGTAGCGTTCGGGGTCGCGCACCTGGTAGGCGAACACCGTGGCGCCCTCGGGCCGGGCCGCGGCGGCGCGCAGCAGCACGCCCAGATGGTCGCCGAAGATCAGGTTGTCGCCCAGCGCCAGCGCGCAGGGCTGGCCGGCGATCCAGTCCTCGCCGATGTGGAACGCCTGGGCCAGGCCCTCGGGCTTCGGCTGCTCGGCGTAGGTCAGCGTGATGCCGAAACGCTCGCCGGCACCCAGCAGGCGGCGGAACTGCGGCAGGTCCTCGGGGGTCGAGATCACCATGATGTCGCGGATGCCGGCGAGCATCAGCACGGACAGCGGGTAGTAGATCATCGGCTTGTCGTAGACCGGCAGCAGCTGCTTGCTGTTGGCCAGGGTGATGGGGTGAAGGCGGGTGCCGCTGCCGCCCGCCAGAAGGATGCCCTTCATGTCCGCCCCCTAGGCCGCGGCGCCGAGGCGCTGGCCGGCGTAACGGGCGCCGCGGATGCCCTCCCACCAGGTGCGGTGGTCGATATACCACTGGATGGTGGCGCGCAGCCCACGCTCGAAGTCGTGCGGGGCGGACCATTCCAGGGTGGCGTTGGCGTGCGCCGGGTCGATTTCGTAGCGGAAGTCGTGGCCGGGGCGGTCGGTGACGAAGCTGATCAGGCGCGCGCGCGGGCCAGCCGGGTCAGGGATCAAGGCGTCCAGCGTGGCGCAGATGGCGCGGACCACCTCGAGGTTCGTGCGCGGCTGGCGGGCGCCGATGGCCAGCGTGGCGCCGGGCTGGGCGTGCTCGACGGCGAGCACGAGGGCCTCGGCGTGGTCGTCGACGAACAGCCAGTCGCGGGTGTTCGTGCCGTCGCCATAGACGGGCAGGGTCTTGCCCTCCAGCGCGTTCAGCGTCACCAGCGGGATCAGCTTTTCGGGGAACTGCCACGGGCCGTAGTTGTTCGTCGTGTTGGTGACGAAGGTCGGCAGGCCGTAGGTATGATGCCAGGCGCGCACCAGGTGGTCGGACGACGCCTTGCTGGCGGAATAGGGGCTGCGGGGGTCGTAGGGCGTAGTTTCGGTGAAGGGCGGGTCGTTCGGGCCGAGCGCGCCGAACACCTCGTCGGTCGAGATGTGGTGGAAGCGGAAGCGCTGCTGCGCTGCCTTGTCGAGGGCCGCCCAATAGGCGCGGGCGGCGT
>JAYUCA010000538.1:0-3126 GCA_043740535.1 Rhodospirillales bacterium
AGCGCGCCGACCGAGGCGGACGCGGCGGCCGCGGCCTCCGGCGCGATCAGCTGGTGGGTGTCGACGGGTGTCATATAGGTCTGAGACATGGGTGAGGGCGCCATTACAGGAGGGGGGACAGGAGCAGCGGAACGCGGTTCGGGCACGGGTCTGACGACGTGGAGGTGCGGCGGAGGCGGATGCGGCACGGGAGGCGGATCGATTTCGGCCACCATCATCGACGAATCCAGCTCGAACACGTCGTTCGACGGCTCGGGCGGCGCCGGGTCGGCCGGCTTCGCCTCCTCTTCGTTGAGGATGCGCCGAATGGAGGCCAGGATGTCCTCCATCGACGGATCCGCCGGGCTGGCGTGGCTGGTGGAGTGCTCGGTCGTCATGGTTACCGCCCGGGTTGACTGGTGGCATAGTCGCCGACGCCGAACAGCTTGCCGCGCACCGCGTTGTAGTAGGCGGTCTCGTCATACAGCGGCACGCTCAAGGCCAGGTCCCGCGCCGTCAGCCGCCCGATGGCCGACGCGACCTGGTAGCTGTTGGTGACCAGGTTCGCGAGGTTCTGCACCAGCGTCACGCGGGAGTTCAGCAGCGTCTGCTCGGCGTTCAGCACGTCCAGCGTGGTGCGGCTGCCGACGATGGCCTCCCGCTGCACGCCTTCCAACGCAATCTGGTTGGCGCGGATCTGCGCCCTGGTGCTCTCGATCGTGGCGCGCGTGGCCACCAGCGTCTCCCACGCGGAGGTCGCCTGCTGCACCGCCTGGCGGCGCACATCCTCGACCGTCTTGCGCGCCTGCTGCTCGGTCTGCCGCGCCTGGCGCACCCTCGAATACTCGGCCCCGCCCTGATAGATCGGCACCGAGGCGTTGAGCAGCACCTGACCGCCGATGGTGCGCTGCCCATACACGCTGGAGTTGTCGCCCCGGGCGGCCTGCGCCTGCAGGCTGACCTGCGGCATCAGTGCGGAGAACGCGACGTCGATCGCGTCCTTCGCCGCCGCGTCGTCGAACAGGGCGGCGATCACGTTCGGGTTGTTGGCGGCGGCCAGCTGGTTGACCTCGGACTGGTTTTTCACCGGCAGCTTCAGCGGCTGCGGCTCGATCAACTGGTCCGGCAACTCGCCCACCAGGCGGCGATACGTGCCGCGCGCGGTCTGCAGGTTGCCTTCCGAGGTCTGGCGCGTGGCGCGGGCGCCGGCCAGCGCCGCCTCGGCCTGCGCCACGTCCGTCCGGGTGATCTCACCCACGCGGAAGCGGTCGTTGGTGGCCTGCAGCTGCCGCGCCAGCACCTGCTCGTTGTTCATGTTCAGCTGCAGAAGCTGCTGCGTCTGGATGACGTTCACGTAGGCGTTGATGGTGTCGGTGAATACCTGCTGCTCGGTCGCCAGCAGCCGGCCGCGCTGCGCGAAGACGCGGTTGTCGGCCTGGTTGGTGCCGGCCCGGGTCGCGCCGCCGCGGTACAGCGGCTGCGTCAGCGTCGCCTGCTCGGCCAGGATGTCGCGGGCGTTGCGCCGGATGTTGGTGTTGGTGGTGGACCCGTTGCCGATGGACCGGAACGTGCCGTCGCCATAGCCCACGCTGCCGGACAGCGCGATCGTCGGCCGCCAGCCGGCGACGGCCTGCGGCACGCCTTCATCGATGGCCCGCAGCTGCGCGCGGCCGGTTTGCAATGTGGGATTGTTCGAATAGGCCGCCGCCAGCGCATCCTGCAGCGTGCGCGGCTGCGCCGATGCCGGGGCGGCAGCCAGCACGGCGACAACACCCAGGGCGATGCCGCAGCCGCTTCGAAGTCCCCCGCTTTGCCGTCCATCGGTACGACGCATTGCCATCCTCGCTTCGCTTTCCAGACCTGCCCCATCGCCGCGGTCCGCCAAGGGGCAAGTGTGCCACAGCGGCGGGACGGCTAGAAGACGAAAGCGATTGACGTTATAATAATGGTATATTGGCGAAATACCACGGAATGATTGTCAAAAAATGAAGGCTGGCGCCCGCTTGAACTGCGGCAAGGCCGGCACCGCGCAATTGAAGATCGGCTGCGACCGCATGCGCGTCTCGCCGCCCACCTGCACCGGCTCCGCCAGGACGCCCATCCCCGGCTCGTTCGGCCCGGCCAGCACCGTCGCCATCCGCCCACCCGGCTTCAACTGCGCCACAAGCACGTCCGGGATCGCCTCGACCGCACCCTCGATCAGAATCACGTCATAGGGGGCGCCTGAAGCCCAGCCCGCAGCCACCGGCCCCTCGGCCAGCGCCACGCCAGGGGCCAGCGCCGGCAGCGCCGCACGGGCAAGCGCCAGCAGCATGGCGTCGTCCTCGAGCGCGGTCACCTTGGCGCCGCACGCATCCAGCACCGCTGCGCCATACCCGGCCCCTGCGCCGACGACCAGCGCCGTCTCGCCCGGGCGCACCCGCAGGATCTGCGCCAGCCGGGCGATGACCATCGGCTCCAGCAATGCGCGGCCACCCGGCAACGGCACGTCCTCGTCCGCATAGGCCAGGCTTGAAAGCCCCGCCGGCACGAACCGCTCCCGCGGCAGGCGCCGCATGGCCTCGATGATGCGGGGATCGACCACCTTGTTGGGCCGCACCTGGCTGTCCACCATGTGGGCGCGGGCGGCGGCGTGGTCCGTCCGATGCGGCACGGCGGGCAATGCGAGCGTGTCATCCATGGCTGCGGCTTATAGGTGGCCGCAGGCATCCCTGCCAAGCCGCCCGTCCACCGCCCGTCCGTTCCGCTTGACCGGACGCACCGCTCCGAGGATAAGCGCGGCTCACGCTCGAAGGTCCGGTGGCAGAGTGGTGATGCAGAGGACTGCAAATCCTCGAATGCCGGTTCGATTCCGGCCCGGACCTCCAATACCGCGGCAATCGCAAAGCTGTTTCTTGCGCCATGATCCAACGTAGCCACCGCGATTAAGGCCCTGGTTGCTCCGGGGGATCCGTCGGACCTGGCTCATTCCCGGGCGGTGCCAATCGAAGATTCGGGTTGCGTTTCCAGCCGATCCAGTCGCACACCGCGCCGCCCATCACGCGTTCAAGGTCGTGGCCGGCAAGCCAGGGCAGTTCCTCGGTGAACATCGTCACACAGCGGCGGTAACTGCAGGGCATGCGGGTGATGTCGCTGCCCCAGAAGAAG
>JAYUCA010000539.1:0-5730 GCA_043740535.1 Rhodospirillales bacterium
CCTGCCCGGCCGCTCGCGCCAGCTCGCCCGCGCCTCTCCGGTCATTCGAACGCATGACCCACGCAACACCGCCGAATGGATCCTACGCCCGGAACGAGGTTTCGCCTTCGTCATCGCGCTCAAGGCAACTTCGGCACGCCCGTCGCGTCCAGGCCCCGAGGCCGGCGCTCAAGCCGCTTCCCCAAGGATGCCGAGCATGCGCGCCATGGCAATGATCCTGACCGTCCTGACGCTTGCCGCCTGCGGTCAAGCAACCGGCCCCGCCGGCCAGGCCAGCTCCACTTCAGTGAACCCGGTCACCGGCAGCCGCAACTCCGGCACAAGGTGACGATGAACGAAACCCCCGGGCTACCAAACACGTCATCCCCGCGCCTGCTTGACCCGGGGATCCCCCGGCAACGAACCCCGCAGCCTACCGCGCCCCGGCGATCGCCGCGTTCATCGCCCGAACCCCCGCCGCCGCCCCGTCCGGATGCGCCCAGACCCCCCCCACCACCGCCAGGAAGCTCGCCCCCGCCACCACCAGCGGCGCGCAGTTCGCCGCCGTGATCCCGCCGATCGCCACGCACGGCAGCTCCATCAGCTCCGCCCACCACGCCAGCAGGTCCGGCTCCGCCCGCGTCGGCGCCTCCTTGGTGGTCGTCGGGAAGAACGCCCCGAACGCCACATAGTCCGCACCGTCCTCCCCCGCCTGCATCGCCAGGTCCCGGCTGTCATGGCACGTGACCCCCAGCGTCAGCGCCTTGCCGATCAGGGCCCGCGCCGCCGTGGCCGCCATGTCCGTCTGCCCGACATGCACGCCGTCGCACCCGGTTTCCCGCACCAGGTCCGCCCGGTCGTTCAGCAGGAACGCCGCCCCCCGCGACTGCGCGACCGGCCGCAGCGCCTCGATCGCCCGCCGCCACTGCTCGTCATCCGCCTCCTTCAGCCGAAGCTGCACCGCCGCCACGTCGCCCGCATCCAGCGCGCGCGCCAGCGTGTCGGCGAACGCCGGACCGGCGGTCGTCGGCGTGACGAGATACAGCCGGCAACCGCCGGCCGCCTCGTCAGATATCCGCGGCTGGCTCAAGATGCGCTAGGCCGACTCGGCTGGCGTGGTTTTTCGAGCACCGAAGCGGCGCGACCTCGCGGGTCGTAAGCCCTGCGACAGCGCTTGCTGTCGCAACACGGAGCACAGGAAAACCGCGTCGGATAGCCGGCATGGTAGCATTTTCAGTCAGCCATCAGGCCTCGTTCTTGTAGATCGCTATGATCTTCCCCAGCAGCGCCAGCGCCTCCGCTTCCGGCCGCTGGAACGTGTTGCGCCCGATGATGCTGCCATTGGCCCCGCCGTCGCGCAGCCCCCGGATTTCCTCATACAGGCTCTCCAGGTCCTTCGACTCGCCGCCCGAGAACACCACGATCCGCCGCCCCGCGAAGCAGCACTGCACCACGTGCGCCACCCGCGCCTTCATCGTCGAGATGTCGATGTTCTGCGTCGCGTAGGTCTTCTTCGCCGCCTCCAGGCTCACCACCGCGGTCGGCGGCTTCACCTTGATGATATGCGCCCCCATCAGCGCCGCCATGTGCGCCGCATAGGCGCAGATATCCACCGCCGTCTCGCCCGCTTTGTCCAGCATCGGCCCCCGCGGATAGCTCCACACCACCACCGCCAGCCCGGCCGCCTTAGCCTCCTCCGTCAGCTCCCGCAGCTCGTTCATCTGCGCGAACGCATACTCGCTGCCCGGATAGATCGTGAACCCGATCGCCGAGCACCCCAGCCGCAGCGCGTCGTTGACGGAAGCCGTGACCGCCTGGTTCTTCTCGGTCGCCAGGCTGTTGCTGCTGTTCATCTTCAGGATCGTCGGGATGGCGCCGGCGAACGTCGCCGCCCCCGCCTCGATCATCCCCAGCGGCGCCGCATACGCCGAAAGCCCGGCCTTCAGCGCCAGCTTGAAGTGATAATGCGGGTCATACGCCGCCGGGTTCGGCGCAAAGCTGCGCGCCGGCCCATGCTCGAACCCCTGATCCACCGGCAGGATCACCAGCTTGCCGGTGCCACCCAGCTCGCCCTGCATCAGGATGCGCGCCAGGTTCGCCTTCGTGCCCGGGTTGTCGCTCTCGTAGTGGTCGAGGATCGATTTGACGACCGGTGTGACCTGCATGGATGCCTCCTTCGAAGTGGCTGGTGCCTGTTGCGCGCGGCTTAGCGAATTATGCCGCCCCTGTCACCCTGAAGCCACGCCTCCAGATGCCGCGCCGCCCCCGCCTGGCCCAGGTCGAGCGCCGGCGGCCGGGCCGACATCACGACAGCCTCACCGGCCCGCGCCGCCACGCCGGGGAAGCCGGGGCAGGGGAGCAGGATCACGATCCCGCACCCCGCCGCCAGCGCCTCCAGCGCCCGCCCGGCCTGGTCCCCGCAATCCAGCGCGTCCGGCGCCCGCCGTCCATCCAGCGCCGCCCCCACCAGCGCGCGCCACCACCCCGCCCCCGCAAACCCCGCCGCCCCCGGCGCAGACAGCAGCAGCACCGCCCGCCCGGGCGCCAAAGCCGCCTGCGCCTGGGCCAGCCCGTGGATCACGACAGCGGGAGGCAGGATCATGCTTGACCTTCAACCGAGGGCAGGCTTTCAGTCCAGCGTGAATGGGGGCCCGACCATGCCGAACGACGACGATTCGCTGAACCGGCTGGAGGTCGCCCTGGAGCGCATCGCCCGCAACGTCGAGCAGCCGGACCCGGTGGCAGGAGAAGTCGCTTCCCGACTCGACGCCGTTATTGCCAGGCTGCGCGCCGGGCTGGCAGCCGTGGAGGGCTAGGGCTTTGGCGCAGGTCACGATCAAGATCAACGGATACGCCTACAACATCGGCTGCAAGGACGGCGAGGAAGACCACCTCTTCGCCATGGCCGAGCAGATCGAGGACCGGGTGACCAAGGCCAGGTCCTTGGGCAGCCAGTCCGGCGAATCGAAGCTGCTGGTGATGGCCGCCCTCATCATGGCCGACGAGCTGCACGACCTGGCCCTCGACATGAAGGCCGGCCAGAAGGGCAAGACCCCCGCAGCCGTGAAGGCGGCGGAGGAACGCATGCGCCGCCTGGCCGCCCGCGCCGAGGCGATTGCGGCGACGGTCGAGCAGCACTAGATATAAGCTGCGGTGCTGCTGGGTGCGTCAGGTAGCTCATGCCCGGGGCCGATAAGCACTCCCTCGGGAACTGGCTCTGTCATGACCGTGGTCATGGTATCTGGTGCCCACCTGCGTTAGCAGGTCTCGGGAGCATGACACGCCAACGGCTTCGGCGGCACCGCACCTCCCCCATCCCATGACCGCAACCGACAAGCCCGCCGCCCGCCGCGCCGCCATCGACCGCCGCAAGGCCGGGCCCCCCGACGCCGGCGCCCACCTCGCCCGCCACCTCCTCGCCACCGGGCTGATCCCGCCCGCCGCCGCCATCGCCGGCTTCTGGCCCCTGGACGGCGAGATCGACATCCGCCCCCTGCTGCTGGCGCTCATCGGCCGCGGCCACGACATCCTGCTCCCCGAAACGCCACCCCTCGGCAACCCGCTGGTCTTCCGCCGCTGGCGCCCCGGCACGCCCATGATCCCCGAGAAGTTCGGCACCGCCCGACCCGACGGCCCGGTCGCCGTCCCCACCCTGTTGCTGGTCCCCCTGCTCGCCTTCGACGCCCGCTGCAACCGCCTCGGCTACGGCGGCGGCTACTACGACCGCACCATCGCCGCATTGCCCGGCATCCGCACCATCGGCTGCGCCTTCGCCATCCAGCAGGTGGACGCGGTCCCGGTTCTGCCGCATGACGCCCCGCTCGATGCCGTCGCGACCGAATGCGGCGTGTTCACCAGACCGGAGAGCTGATGCGGATCTTGTTCCTGGGCGACGTCGTGGGCCGCAGCGGCCGCGACGCCATCGCAGCAGCCCTGCCAGGCCTGCGCACGCACCTCCGCGCAGACCTCGTCGTCGTCAACGGCGAGAACGCCAGCCACGGCTTCGGCCTCGGCCCAGACATGGCCGAAGCCTTCCTCCACGCCGGCGCCGACGTGATCACGCTGGGCAACCACGCCTGGGACCGCAAGGAACTGATCCCCCACATCAGCCAGCAGCCGCGCATCATCCGCCCCCTGAACTTCCCCCCCGGCACGCCAGGCCAGGGCGCCTACCTCGCCACCCTGCCGGACGGCCGCCGCGCCCTGGTCGTGAACGCCATGGGCCGCCTCTACATGGAGGCGCTGGACTGCCCGTTCCGCCGCACCGCCGAACTCCTGGCCGGCTACAAGCTCGGCAGCAGCGTCCAGGCCATCCTGTGCGACTTCCACGCCGAAGCCACCAGCGAGAAACTGAGCTTCGCCCACAGCTTCGACGGCAGCGTCAGCGTCGTCGTCGGCACCCACACCCACGTCCCCACCGCCGACCACGCCATCCTGCCCGGCGGCACCGCCTACCAGTCCGACGCCGGCATGTGCGGCGACTACGACAGCGTCATCGGCATGGCCAAGACCGGCGCCGCCGCCCGCTTCTGGACCCACATGCCCGGTGAACGCCTCGCCCCCGCCGACGGCCCCGCCACCCTGTGCGGCCTGTTCGTCATCACCGACGACACGACCGGCCTGGCCACCCACGTCGAACCGGTGCGCCAGGGCGGCCGTTTGTCGCAGGTGCTTCCAACCTGTTGATGCAGGCGGTTTCGTGCCGTGAAGTGAGGAAGAAGATCGACCGCAGAGGCGCAGAGGACGCAGAGAAGGAAGCGATGTGACGATCACCGATGCCGCATTCGTTCGTAACGAGGCAAACCTGAAAGAACTTTCCGGCGCGATCGTTGATTCGGCGCTGAAGGTCCACCGCATTCTCGGGCCCGGCCTCCTTGAATCCGCCTACGAACATTGCCTTGCATTCGAGTTGAGCCGCCGCGGGTTCGAGATAAAAAGGCAGGTTATCCTGCCGATCGAGTATGAGGGCGAAACGCTGGAAGTAGGATATCGACTCGATCTGCTGGTCGAGGAAAAAATTGTCGTAGAAATAAAGTCAGTCGAAAAACTGATGCCGCTCCATGAAGCGCAACTGCTGACGTATCTGAAACTATCGAGATACACGATCGGCCTTTTGATGAACTTCAACGTCACCCTATTAAAGCTGGGCCTCAAACGGCTGCGCCTGGACCGCTGAAGGAAATTCGACCCTTCCTCTCTGCGTCCTCTGCGCCTCTGCGGTCATTCTTCTATCTGTCTCATTTTAAGCAAAGCCTCAAACGACTGCCGCCCGGACCGCTGAATGACAACCCGACCTTTCCTCTCTGCGTCCTCTGCGCCTCTGCGGTCATTCTTCTATCTGTCTCAGTTGAAGCAAAGCCTCAAACGACTGCCGCCCGGATCGCTGAATGACAACCCGCCCCTTCTTCTCTGCGTCCTCTGCGCCTCTGCGGTCATTCGGTAACTGCTCAACCCACCTTTAGCTGATATCCCAGCGGGGCTGCGAGAAAGCCTATTGACACGGTAACGGCCGCTGATCTACCCGGGCCAGTCGGACACGGCGTCGTTCGACAACTGCCTCGAGATGCTGGTCATGGGCGGCTATTCGCTGGCCCACGCGATGATGATGATGATCCCCGAGGCGTGGGAAAACCACACCTTGATGGACGACAACCGTAAAGCCTTCTACGAGTATTACGCCTCGATGATGGAGCCGTGGGACGGCCCTGCCGCGATGGCCTTCACCGACGGCCGCCACATCGGCGGCACGCT
>JAYUCA010000540.1:0-9297 GCA_043740535.1 Rhodospirillales bacterium
GCAGGAACTGGATGGTGTCGCCGAACCCCTGCTCGGCGTGCAGCAGGACGGTCCGCCCGGCCACATCCTCCCCGGCCCAGCGGGGGATCGCCTCCAGCATGCGGGCGGCGGGGGTAAGGGCGAGGCGAGCGTCATACAGGCGCCATGCCTCTGCATCGAGGTGCCCGGCGATCAGCCGCAGGGCAGCAAGGTTGTGCCGGGCATGCGGGCTGGCCGGTTCCAGGGCCAGGGCCATGCGGGACTGCTCCTCCGCCTCGGGGAAGCGGCCCAGCGCCTCGAACGCCAGGGCCAGGTTGCTGCGGGCCTGGAAGTGGCGGGGGTCGATCGCCAGGGCCTCGGTGGCCGCGGCGAGCGCCTCGGTATGGCGGCCGAGCGTGAACAGCACGGCGCCGAAGGTGACGACGGCGCCCAGGTTGCCCGGCGCCAGCACGACTGCGCGGGCGCAGGGGGCCAGCGCCTCGGCCGCGTTGCCAACGAGAAACAGCGCGCGGCCCAGCTCCGCATGGGCGCGGGGGTTGTGCGGGCCGTACTCGACCGCGAGGAAGCCGGCGCCGACCGCGGCTTCGAACTGGTCGAGGTCGGTGAGCAGCGAGGCCAGGGCGGCGTGGACCTCGTGGTCGGACGGGTTCTCGTCGGCGGCGGCCATGTAGGCGGCGATGGCCGCCTGCTTGTTGCCGAGCATCAGCAGGCGGCTGGCCAGCAGGCGGTAGTCGGGCGCCCGTGACGCGGGCAACGGGCGGGCTCGGGTCGATATCGGCACGGGGTATCCCCCTCGCAGGTTTTGCGATGGGGGCATGGTCGGGGCGAAGTCTTAAGCAATATGCAACGGACGGCCTTCGATGGGGTAGGCAGGGTCGTTGTAGCCGTGGGTGGAGGCGTGGCCGGGCGCCACCAGGCCTTCGACGAGCGCCTCGTCGTCGGTTGTGAAGGGTATGCCGATGGCGGACATGTAGCCGTCCCACTGCTCCGGCGTGCGGGGGCCGCCGATGACGCCGGTGATCAGGCGGTTGTTCAGCACCCACCCCAGCGCGAACTGGACCGCGGTGCGGCCCGTGGCGGCGGCGTGGGCGGCGATCTGCCGGGCGATGGCGAGCGATTCCGGCCGCCACTCGGATTGCAGCATGCGGGCGTCCTTGCGGCCGGCGCGGCTCTCGGCGGGGGGCGGCGCCGCCGGGTCGTACTTGCCGGTCAGGATGCCGCGGGCCAGCGGGCTGTAGGTGACGACGCCGAGGCCGAAATTGCTGCAGGCCGGCAGGTGCTCGGTTTCCGCGCTGCGGTTCAGCGCATGGTAGTAGGGCTGGCTGACGACCGGGCGGTCGATGCCCATCCGGTCGCACAGGGCGCAGATTTCGGCGAGGCGCCAGGATCGATGGTTGGATAGGCCGAAATAGCGGATCTTGCCCTGGCGGATCAGATCGCCGAGGGCGCGCGCCGTTTCGGCCAGCGGCGTGCCGTGGTCCTCCTTATGCAGATAGTAGATGTCGATGTAGTCCGTGCCCAGCCGGCGCAGGCTGGCCTCGACCGCCTGGAGGATCCATTTGCGGGACAGGCCGCCCTCGTTCGGGCCCGTGCCCATGGGGTTGGCGAGCTTCGTGGCCAGCACCCAGGAATCGCGGTGGGCGGCGATCGCGCGTCCGGTGATCTCCTCGGAGCGGCCGCCGTTGTAGGCGTCGGCGGTGTCGATCAGGTTCACCCCGGCGGCGCGGCCGGCATCGACGATGCGCCGGGCTGTGGGCTCGTCGGTAGGTCCGCCGAACATCATCGTGCCGAGGCACAGGGGCGAGACGCGCAGGCCGGAGCGGCCGAGGTGACGGTATTGCATGGTTGGAGCGTATCCGGCTTCGCCATGGCGTGCGACCCGGCGCGGAGAACGGATGGTCGATCAACGATCGAACCGGCCATCGGGTCTTAATGGATTCGCAATAGAATCAGACAATTCTGATCTATACGGGCGTGGCACTCACCCGCGCTGACTTTGTAGACTTCACATAGTCGAAATGTTGGGGGTAACGGGTTGCGGAACGTGCGTGCAGCGATGCAGGACGCGACTGTGAGGACCGTGTACCGGCATGCGTGCAGCGACGCTGCAGCCGCCGCAAGCGCGCAGGACTGGAGCGAATGCGCCCGGCTGATCGAAATCGCACGGTCGATCGAACGCGCCTATCCGGAGACGACGTCCCGCGCCCGATTTGCCGGGGCTGACATCGATCATGCATCTCCGCTATGATTTGCCGCAACGGAGTCGCTGCGCATCGTCGGTTTGGCAGTGGCTTACACGATTGGGTTCATTCGCCTTAAGAGCCAAAAGATGCACACGTTAACGTGACCATTACATTACTTAAGCTGTAATCCGAGGAGCTTGAAACCCGACACGTGATTGGGTTGTCCTTTTCATGTTTTAATGAGTTGTTATTAATTGTTAAGTGATAAGTTATTAACAGGTGGCTGACATCGACTCGGGCAGGCTGTTTTTCGGCAATGATGCCGCCCGGAGAGCCCTCTATGACCAAGACCGTTAAGACCACCGCCAAGCCCACAACCCGTCCGGTTCCGGCCAGCACCAACGACACCGGCGCCGTGCACATCGGCGGCGGCATGATGCGTTTCTCTGTCAAGGCCGATGCGAAGCCCTCGACGAACGACGCTGGTCGCGTGCACGTCGGCGGCGGGATGATGCGCTTCTAAAAACTGACCTGATATCTACCGTCCGGGGTCTCTCGGCATGACGGTGGGGAGTTGGTCGCCCAGGCGTCAATTCCCCACCTCGTTGCGCCGATGAGGCGTCTGGATATGAGCTTCACAGTCCGATACTTAGGTTTTACGCCTCATGGCCGATGGATCGATCGCACCACGGGCCGACCGTGTCGTGGATTTTGTCAAGCTAATTCCACAAGGCCGCCCCCCCAAGCGGGCCGATCGGTCAGGCGCCGGCTCGCTGCCCGGACGGGCAATGCGATTTTGCGATGCCTTGACCACCGCGACTGGCTATGGATATTGGGTATTCCCCCCAATCGACCTTCAGCTTCTTTGGGATGGAGAACAGATCTTCTGGTCGTACGATAACGCTGCCTGTTGGCTGCCGTTGTCAGGTTCTTCCAGCGGCGCGGCTCAGTTTCCGGGATTTTCTGCACACTTTGACAAAACAGCGCCACCCGAACTGCGCGGCTTTTCACCGCCATTTCTGACCGCGCTGCCGGAACTTGGCGGTGTTCAAGTGTGGACTGGTTTGTTGGCAAGAACTCGTCCCGGTTGGAGCCTGCTGGTGCGCCAACCGGTCAATCTGCCTGCGATCCCGGGATTAACTGCCTGGGAAGGGATGGTCGAGTCCGACCATTGGTTTGGCCCCCTGTTCAACAATTTCCGCATCACGCGCACCGACTTTCCGGTGCGGTTGCGCGCCGGGGTGCCGTTCCTACAGGTTCAACCGGTCCCGCAGATTGCTTATCGGGAAGATGTCCTGAACGGTTCGTTCTGTCGGTCGGCCGACGAAATGACCGAGACGGATTGGGCAGGTCTTTCAGAAGTGCTGGTGCCCAATGAGGCCCATGAGGCGCATCAAGGAAGCTACGCCGTTCGTATTCGCAAGCGGCGGGCGTGCCCCCACCATGCCGCGATGCTGAGCCAGGTTATCGAGCCGGTCAGTTGAACTCTTCTACAGTCTGGACAACGTTTCCGGGACGAACGTGCATGATCGAGTCATAGGTTTGTCAGTCGGTGACACCCGCGAGGCGCAGGCCTTGAGCGTAAAATTCGAGGTCATGTTCGCGTAATGGAGGAAGGGCGATAATTTTCGCGATCGTCAGATCTGGCATAATAAGCTTGAGTTTATCAAGGCAGGCAGCAGCGTCGTTGGTCCGCCCCAAGTGGCCAAGTATGGACAATCGCACCTTCAAAGCCGATGCGTGGCCAGGCTTCCGCTCCAGGACGCTGGCTGCCAGCGTGTCTGCAACCTCGAGATCGCCGAGAAACAACCGGGCGGTCATGGCAGCGTGCTCAACAAAAAAGACGTGCGGATCGGTCGGCGAAAGCGACTCCGCCATGATCGCTTGATTGACGGCAGTCCGGTGGTCGCCGTTGTAGATATGAGCCCAGCTGCTCAGGGTCCAGGCGATGGGTAGATTTGGGTTCAGCGTCGTCGCGCGTTGATGAAGCGCCAGCGCCGCATCCAGGTCGTGCAGCAGATACGCCTTCACGTGCCCCGCGATCGTGATGCCGCGCGCATCGAGCGGGTCCAGCACGACTGCCCGCTCGGCGGCGACACCGGCCTGAGTGGCCGCGTGCTCCGGGTCGTCGATCCACCCCTGTCCGATCGCCATGATGTTCCAATAGGCAAGCCAGGCGTGCGCGGCAGCGTATTCCTCGTCCTGGGCAATGGCTTCCATCAGCAGGTCCCTTGCCTGCAGGAAACGGGCCTTGTCGGGGCGGTAGATGCCCTGGATTGCGGTCAGGACAGACTGATGGGCGGCGGCGTTGGCAGTCTGGATCGCCTCGCCACGGAACAGATGGCGCTGCAACAGCTCGGGGTCGATCTGCGCCACTGTCTGGGACGCGATCGTGTCCTGCAGCGTGAACAGGTCCTCGGTGGTTCCTTCAAAACGCGACGCCCAGATCACCTCGAAGTCCATCGCGACGTCCAGCAACGTCACCGTGACGCGGATCCGGTGACCGGATGCCTGGATCGTGCCGCTGATCACGTAATCAAGGTTGTATGCACGGCATTTCGCCAGGGCATCCGCCGAAGGCCCGGAACCGTCCCAGAACGAGCCGGTCGCGATCAGCCGTGGCATCCGGTATCGGGCAAGGGCGGCGGATACCTCCTCCGCCATGCCTAGCGACAACCCCCCCTCGAGCGGGGCACCCAGGCTGCGGAAGGGCAGGACCGCGATCCGCCAGCCCTGGCCCTGAACGGTTTCATCAGCGCGCGGCGCCGTCCGGGCGGGGTCGTTATCGACGGAATGAGCCAAGGCGGAGCTTGCGACCCGGCCCGGCTGCTGGCTTTCAAACGGCCGATCCTCCATCGCGCTGGAGCTCCGGCCGGGCTGGTAATCGCCATCATGCAGATCAGGTTGCGCCACGAAGGCCTGCTGGAACACCAGGTTCTTCCACATCCGCTCCAGATGGGCATCAAACGAGCGGTCCAGCCCCTGGAGGTTCTGGCACAGCAGCAGCGGACCGACCGCGCCGTCGCCCGGCGGCTTCCACTTGATGGAGGCCGGGTCGTGGATGTCGATCCAGACGCATTCGGGCGCCAGAGTCAGCCGGCCGCCCCCGGTCAGCAGTATCGCGGGCTGGCCGCATGCCGCCAGGGCGATCTGCAGTTCCCGCAGCGCCTGGCGCAGCGAGTTGGCGGCATGGTCCTTCGGCTTGGCGCTCCAGAGCAGCGAGGCCGCGAAATCCCTGCGGACCGGTTGCGGCATGTGCGCTGCCACCAACGCCAGCAGCGCGCGCGCCTTCTTGCTGATCGGCAGCACCGATCGGCCGTCTTCGAGTTGCGCCTCGAAATCCCCGACCAGGCGGAGAAACAGTCGCACGCCCTTGTGCGCATGCCGTCTTTCGCTCGTCATGTGGGGCAATAGATCCAACGGTCCACCCTCGATATCAGCGCCGACTCCCGTGCTGCGCGCGACTCCAGCATTCACGTTCATAAGATGGTGTGACGACGATATCAACGGTCACGCGTATGCGCTGTCGGGTATAACACAGTCATCCAGCCATGTGCGACGGGTCGCACCATGACGCTGTTTGACCAAAATTAATCTTTTTGTGCCACAAACTCTCATTCAAGAGACGGCCTCCCGCATTTTTAACCCATTTATCTGCGCCATCCACGATATATGCAGTCGGGTCGCACCACTTCGCGCGACAATTTGCAAATATTTGTTTAAATTTGTAAGATCGCATATCGTTTCTCCAGTTGAACCGACAAATTCATGTCTTCGTGTGCCCGCCGCCGTCTTGACCGGCAACCGGCAATTCCATTACGTGTGTGACATGCAAGGCGTTGATCGGGACGCCAGTGCCGTGAACTTCCAGCATCTTTCCTGGCGCATTCCCTTTGCGCCGTTCCCTTCGGACTGAGGTGACAAGACAGGCATGGCGTCTCGTGTGATCAAGCCCGACACCTTCCGCTTCACGCTTGTGCTCGGTCTGCTGGCGGCCCTGCCGTCGTTGTCCATCGACATCAGCGCACCGACGCTGCTGGCCGTGCAGCAGCAGTTGCTGGCGCCGTCCGGGCTTGTCGGGCTGACGATCACGCTGTTCATGTTCGGATTCGCGTTCGGCCAGTTCGGCGCCGGGCCATTGTCGGACCGCTACGGACGCAGACCGGTGCTGCTGATCGGCCTGATGGGCTACAGCCTCGCGGCGATCGGTTGCGCCGTCTCGGCCACGGCAGAAGCCCTGGTCGCCTGGCGTCTGGTGCAGGGCGTGGCGGCAGGGGCCTGCGCAGTGCTTGCCTTCACCATGATCCGTGACCTGTTCGAAGGCGATGCGGCGCGTTCGAAACGGTCCTATGTCACAGTCGTGTTCGGACTGGCCCCGATGCTCGCCCCCAGCCTGGGCGCCTGGATACTGGGGGTCGCGGGGTGGCGCCCCATCTACGTGATCATGTCGTTTGCGGGCGTGATCCTGTTGGCAGCGGTCATGTTCGGGGTGGCGGAAAGCCGGGCGGAGCCCACGCAAGGCCAGAAGCCGCCCCTGATCCGCAACGCCTACCGCCGGGTGCTGGCGGACCGGCGCTTCATCGGCCTTGCGGCGGTGAACGCGCTCAGCTTCGGCGCGATGTTCGCCTACATCGCGGGGTCACCCATCGTGTTGATGGGCAACCTGCAGTTGTCAGCCAGCAACTACGGGGCGTTCTTTGCGTGCACGGCCGCGTCGTTGACGATGGGCGCCTGGGTCAGCGGCCGCTGCGCCAGCGCCGGGGTCGGGCCCCGCGGCCTGCTCTGGGTCAGTCTGGTCCTGGCTGCTGCCTCGGCCGTGGCGCTGGCGATCCTGCTGGCGATCGACGTCGGCTCCGTGATGCTGCTGTTCCCGCTGCTGCTGCTGAACCTGTTCTGCCGCGGCATGGTTGCGCCCAACGCACAGCACATGGCGCTGGAACCGATGCGGGAACAGGCAGGGACCGCGGCGGCAACGGTGGGCGTGATGCAGATCCTGACCGGCGCGCTGTCCAGCGCCTTCGTCGCCGTCCTCATGCCCCTCATGGGTCCTTCGGGCATGACCGGCGTCATGGCCGCGCTGGCGCTGGCGTCGCTTGGCCTGTGGCTGTGGGTGTCGTTGTACAGCGATCCGGCGCCGGTGGGCGCTCCGGTGGACGCGTGACGGGTGGGCTGCTGACCAAATCAGGCTAGAGCGGTATCGTTTCAGGTTGCTTGGACCTGAAACGAGGTTCCGCGTTCTTAATCAACCAGCTAGAGCATGATCGCTTCATCTACCTGAAGCGATCATGCTCTAAGCTCCGCGCAGAACGGAGGACGCATCTCATGACCCTGGCCGCCACCACACCCATCCCGCTCGACCTTTCGGGCCTTCGCGTTGCCATTACGGCCGGGGCTGGCGGAATCGGCCGGGTCATGGCGGACAGCTTCGCCGCCTGCGGCGCCCTGGTGTTCGTCAGCGACGTGGATGACGCGGCCCTTGCCGCCTGCGGGCACAAGGGCATGCACGCCGACGCCGGGCGGGCAGACGCGCTGGACCGTTTCATGACGGCCGCGGAGGCGGAGATGGACGGCCTCGATGTGCTGGTAAACAACGCCGGGATTGCCGGTCCGACAAAGCCCGTCGAGGACGTGACCCCGGCGGAACTCGACGCGGTGCTGCAGATCGACCTTGCCAGCATGTTCCACTGCGCCCGCCGGGCAGTACCGATGCTGCGTGCCGCCGGCGGCGGCAGCATCGTCAACCTGAGCTCGGCGGCGGGCAAGTTCGGCTTTCCGCTCCGCAGCCCCTACAGCGCGGCGAAGTGGGGCGTCGTCGGGTTCACCCGCACGCTGGCGATGGAGCTGGGGCCGGACCGCATCCGGGTGAACGCGATCCTGCCGGGCCTGGTCGACGGGCCCCGCATCCGCAGCGTGCTCCGCAACAAGGCGGCGGCGAAGGGGATCAGCGACAACCAGGAGACCGACGAGGCCCTGGGCCGCGTCAACCTGCGCTGCTTCGTCGGCCAACAGGACATCGCGAACATGGCGCTATACCTGTGCAGCCCGTTCGGCGCGACGATCAGCGGCCAGGCGATCAGCGTCGACGGCGGGATGGAAGGGCTTATGTAGCCCCCCTCCCCGGCCCGCCGGAAAGACGATCAAACCCGCTCGATCAGCGCCGCGATGCCCTGGCCGACGCCGATGCACATGGTCACGATCGCCCGCTTGCCGCCCATCGTCTCCAGCGCGTTCACCGCCGTCATGGCCAGGCGCGCGCCGCTGGCGCCCAGCGGGTGGCCCAATGCTATGGCGCCGCCATGCGGGTTCACGCGGGGGTCGTCCTCGGCCACGCCGAGCTGACGCAGGACGGCGATCCCCTGCGAGGCGAAGGCCTCGTTCAGCTCGATGACGTCGATGTCGCGCAGGCTGATGCCGGTGCGGGCGAGCAGCTTCAGCACGGCAGGCGCCGGCCCGATGCCCATGATCCGCGGCTCGACCCCGGCGGTCGCCATCGCAACCACGCGGGCGCGGGGCGTCAGGCCGTGCGTCCTGGCAGCGGCCTCGGTGGCCATCAGCAGCGCCGCCGAGCCATCGTTGACGCCGCTGGCATTCCCCGCGGTCACGGTGCCCGGCGTCCGGAACGGGGTGCGCAGCTTGGCCAGCATCTCCATCGTGGTGTCGCCGCGCGGGTGCTCGTCGCGGTCGACGACGATGTCGCCCTTGCGGCCCTTGACGGTGACGGGGGCGATCTCGCGCGCGAAGAAGCCGCTGGCCTGGGCGGCGGCGGCCTTGTGCTGGCTGCGCAGCGCGAACTCGTCCTGCGCCTGGCGCGTGACCTGGAACTGCTCGGCGACATTCTCGCCGGTTTCGGGCATCGAGTCGGTCCCGTACATCGTCTTCATCAGGCCGTTGACGAAGCGCCAGCCGATGGTGGTGTCGTAGATCTCGGCCGCACGGGCGAAGGCCTCGGTCGCCTTGGCCTGGACGAAGGGCGCGCGGGTCATGCTCTCCACGCCGCCGGCGAGCATCAGATGCGCCTCGCCGCTGCGGAGCGCCCGCGCGGCGGTGCCGACGGCATCGAGGCCCGAGCCGCACAGCCGGTTGATGGTGGCGCCGGGCACGTCGACGGGCAGGCCGGCCAGCAGCGTGGCCATGT
>JAYUCA010000541.1:0-3734 GCA_043740535.1 Rhodospirillales bacterium
CCGGCGTAGCCCCGCTCGTGCAGCGTCTTCTGCGGCAGCGCCGCGGGCGTTCCGGCGCCGGCGATCAGCACGGCGTCAGGCTTTGCCGCCACAAGCTTCAGCACCTGGCCGGTGACGCTGGTGTCGGCACGGGCGTATTTCTCGGTGGCGACGATCTCGATGCCCTTCGCCTTGAAGGCCCGTTGCGCCTCGGTCAGCCAGCCATCGCCGTAGGCATCGTTGAAGCCGATGAAGCCGACCGTCTTCACGCCGTTCCTGGCCATGTGGTCGGCGACCGCGTCGGCCATCAGGCTGTCGTTCTGCGGCGTCTTGAACACCCAGTGACGCGGGGCGTCCATGGGCGCGATCAGGCGGGAGCTGGCTGCCAAGGTGATCATCGGCACCTTCTTCTCGCCGGCGACGTCCACCATCGCCATCGACGCCGGGGTCGTGCTGCTGCCGATCAACGCGTCCACCGCGTTTTCGTCTATCAGCTTGCGCGCGTTGGCGACCGCCCTGGTGCTGTCCGCGCCGTCGTCCAGGACGATCCACTCGATCTTCTGGCCGCCGATCTCGGTCGGCAGCAGGGCGATCGACTTGCGCTGCGGCTCACCGAGGCTGGCGGCAGGCCCGGTCGTCGAGATCGTCACGCCGACCTTGATCTGCGCCATGGCGCCAGCCGAGGCCAGGGTTGTGGCGGCCATTACCAATGCTGCAAGACGCCGGCTCATGGACCGTCCCCCGAAGATTTCTTATCAGGCAAGTGGTATGGCCGGGTCCAAGGGGTGTCAACTGAGCGGACAACCCAAACCATGGAGGCACCATGCAGCGGATGACGACGGCCGAGGCGACGGTGGCAAGCCTCGCAGCGCACGGGATCGACACCGTGTATGGCGTCCCCGGCGTGCACAACGACCCGTTGTTCGACGCGCTTCACAAGGCGCGTCATCAGGTCCGCATGCTGCATGCGCGGCACGAGCAGACCGGCGCCTACATGGCGCTGGGCGCGGCCCTGGCGACGGGCCGGCCGCAGGCCTATGCGGCGGTTCCGGGGCCCGGGGTATTGAACACGACGGCGGCGTTGTTGACGGCCTGGGGGATGGAGGCCCCGGTCGTGGCGCTGGTGGGGCAAATCCCCTCCCATGCGATCGATCGCGGCTATGGGCACCTGCACGAGATCCCGGACCAGATCGGGGTGCTGCGGCACCTGACGAAACATGCGGCGCGGATCACGGGTCCGCACGATGCAAGCGCCAGGGTGGCCGCGGCGATCTGCAGCGCGATGTCCGGGCGGCGGCGGCCGGTGGCGCTGGAGTGCGCCATAGACGTCTGGAACCAGGCCGGCCCGGCGCCGATGATGGACCCGATCCGGCCGTCCACGCCCCCGGTCGATCCCGATGCGATCGAGGAGGCGGCCCGGATCCTGGGGCGAGCCAAACGCCCGCTGATCGTCGTCGGCGGGGGCGCCCAGGATGCGGCGCCGGAGCTGCGGCTTCTGGCCGAGATGCTCGAGGCGCCCGTCGTGTCCTATCGTCGGGGCCGGGGCGTATTGCCGACCAGCCATCGCCTTTCTGTGCCGTTCCCGGTAGGACGGCGCCTGTGGGAGACGGCGGACGTCGTCTTCGGCGTCGGAACCCGGCTCTATAACCAGCAGAGCCAGTGGGGCATGGACAGCGGGCTGCATGTGGTGCGGCTGGATGTGGATCCGGAGGAACCGGCGCGATATCGCCGTCCAGCCTGCAGCCTGGTCGCCGACGCGGCCGAGGGGTTGCGCGCGTTGCTGGAGCGGTTGCACGCGCACAACCCGGTCCGCGCGTCGCGCGAAGACGAGTTGGCGGGGCACCACGCGTGGCTTGCCGAGCGGCTGCGCCGGCTTGAGCCGCAGATGGGCTTCCTGCGCGCCATGCGGGCGGCGCTGCCGGCAGACGGCGTGCTGGTGGACGAGGTCACCCAGATGGGGTTCGCGGCGCGGATGGCATTCCCCGTGGAAGCGCCGCGCCGGTTCTTCTCCGGCTATCAGGACAATCTGGGATACGGGTACGGCACGGCGCTGGGCGTGGCGGCCGCCTGCCCCGGCCGCGCGGTGCTGAGCATCGCCGGCGACGGCGGCTTCGGATATCAGGCGTTCGAGCTGGCGACGGCCAAGCGTCATGGCCTGCCGGTCGTCGTCGTCGTGTTCGATGACGGCGCCTTCGGCAACGTGAAGCGCATCCAGCAGCAGGCCTGGGGCGGACGGGAGATCGCGAACGATCTGGCGAACCCGGATTTCGTGCGCTTTGCGGAAAGCTTCGGCGTTGCGGCCTTCCGGGCCCATGACGCCGTCGAGTTGGAGGCACGGCTGCATGAAGCGTTCGCCCTGAAGGCGCCGGCGCTGGTGCACGTGCCGGTCGGCGAGATGCCGAGCGTCTGGGACCTGATCCTGATGCCGCAGGTCCGTGGCGAGCCGGTGCGCCCGCTGATGCCGTGAGAAGCCTACTCCGGCAGCCGCGGCAGCAGGGCGCCCTCCTTCGGCCTGTACTGAGCGGCGTTCAACTGCATGGCCAGCAACGTGTAGTAGCCGGTGATGCCCACCAGATCGACGACGGCCGGTTTGCCGAAGCGCTTCTCGGCACGGGCGAACGTCTGATCGGAAACCCGCTTGTTCCGTTGCAGTTCGATCGAGAAATCATAGACGATGGCTTCATCGTCCGTCATCGCCTCGGGCCGTCGACCGTCACGGATGGCGGCGATGACGTCGAGCTTGATCCCGGACTTTGCCGCGATGGGGGCGTGCACCGACCATTCGTAGTCCTGCGTCCATTCTCGGGCAGTCACCAGGATGACCAGTTCCGACAAGGTATTGCCGATACCTGACTTGTAGCGAAGGTAGTCGCCCATCGAACGGGCCAGGCTCATGACCTCCGGGCTGTGCATCAAGGGCTCGAACGGGCCGAACACCGGCGTCTTGCGCGCTGCGAGGAAGTCTGCGGCGGCCTGCTTCTGCACATCGGTGTATTGCGCGGGCGGGATGGTGGGCAGCCGGTCCTGCGCAGCGGCCATGCCCGGGGCCAGCAAAAGCATCGCCATCACGCCACGGCTCATTGAACGCATCGTTCCTCCGGTCGGTTTGCTTGCAGCCTTCGTTGCAGGTCATGGGTTTCAGCACAATACCCGGTGTCAGACACTGACCGGCCCGCGGCGGCGCGCCTTGACTTCGGGCTGTCCGGCCAAGGCCGCCCGCGTAGCCGCAAGCGCCCGCCGCTGACCGCGCAGCAGCCCGGGCGCCGACCCGAGCAGCGTCCGCATATGCCGCTGCATCCGCTCCACCTCGGCCAGGTGCCGGTCCACATCCATGCTCCCGGTGACGCTGCCCCATGGCGGCGATGGACGTTGAGCGGAGCCGCCACATAGGCAACCCGCCCGCCCCCGGCCAGAAGTTCGGCATACAGCCGCCAGTCCCCCGCCAGACGGAAGGTCTCCAGCGCCTCGGAGCAACGATCGAGGGCCGCCAGCAGCGCGCTGCGACGCCATACGACCGCACTGACGTTCAGCAGGAAGTTGCGTTCCGCCAGACACGCCTTGAGCATGTCCGCGGCGTCGATGACGGCGTCACGCGACAGCAGGGTCACGCTGCCCTGCCTGTAGTAGGCCTGATAGTCGGCCCAGAGGGTCGCCCCATAGGCGTCGATCGCGCTGCTGTCGGTGAATGCCATCACCGCGTCCGGCTCGTTCCGCAGCGCGTGCGCCAGTGTCGCCAGGAAGTGCTGCTCCGACAG
>JAYUCA010000542.1:0-9850 GCA_043740535.1 Rhodospirillales bacterium
ATGAAGACGACGGCGGACCGCTACGATGTCGTGTTCTGTTCGGGGCTGCTCTACCACATGAAGAACCCCATCGAGCTGATCAAGGCGTGCTGCGACGTCGGGAACCGCTGCTTTGTGTGGTCGCACTACTATAACGAGGCAAGCGGCAACAACGGCGGCCAGCGCATGCCGCGGCATGTCACGGAAGACGGGTTCGAGACGACCTACCACGAGTTGGAAAGCCAGGATCAGGGCGCCGGCACGGATTTGGGCGGGCACGAGGGCGCCGGCGGCTGGATGGGGCAGGAGGAGATCTTCGCCTGTTTCCGGCATTTCGGCCTCGATGAGATCCAGGTTTTCGAAGACGCGCCCCTGCATCCAAACGGGGCAGCGATGAGCTTTGCGGCATCGCGGCGCTGGGCCGAGACGTTCGTGCGGGTCACGGCGCCGCCGAAGCATCGGTAGCCGGTCTGGGAACGGTCGATTGCGATCCATGCTGCTGTGCAGCATAGTCGTGTCGTAGAACGGTGAAGATGGGCATGTCCAACAGGAAAACCCGAGCGCCGGCCATACCGGCGAAGCAGGCCGCACACCTTTCGTCGATCATCTGCCATATCGACGAGCTGAACGGCTCGCTGCTGCGCGGCTGGGCGCTGGACGGCCGCGTCCCGAACGCCTCGCCGGTGCTGCACGTGATCGTGGACGGGCAGGAGGTCCAGGCGGTGACCTGCAGCGACCCCAGGCCAGACGTGGCCGCAGCAGGCATGGCATTCGTCAACCTGGGCTACCGCGTCACGCTTCCGGGTTCGCTGGCTGACAGCAAGCCGCACCGGCTGACCATACGCGACCGGCTGCGGCGGGAAGTCCCGATCGTGCTGGACAGCAAGGACTACAGGTTCCTGGACTTCAAGACCGATTTCGTCCCGAGCATCATCAGCCATGTCGACGGGCTTCGGTATGGCGCCTTCGAAGGCTGGGTGATGCGGACCGAGCAGGGCGTCGAAGGCCTGCTGGGCAACGGCATGGTCCGCGTCACCTGCGACGGGATGACGATCGGGCATGTCCGCGCCAACCTGCACCGCGGCGACGTGGCCCGCGCAGTGGGGGGGCCGTCGAACTGCGGCTTCCGCTTCATGCCGCCGCAGAATGTCCGCAGCGGGCATGCGCGGCGTTTCGGCTTCCATCTGATGCCGCTGAACTCCGAGCTCGACGGCAGCCCGTGCCACACCAGCCTGGTGGACGACGAGGCGCAGAGTCAGCTGATCGATCTGGTGGCCGCCGTCGATGCGATGCACCGCGACCTGACCCGCATCCGCCGGCAGTTGCACGAGATTGCGCCCAAGCCGCGCTATTCCGTCGCCGAGTACGACCACTGGTTCCGCCTGTACGAGCCGGCGCTGGAACGCCGGGTCATCGCGGCGCGCGACCCGGCGGCGCCCACCCCGCTGGTGACGATCGTCTGCCCGGTCTATCGGCCCGCCATGGACGATTTCCGCGCGGCGGTCGATTCTGTGCTGGGCCAGACATGGCAGAACTTCGAATTGATCCTGGTCGATGACAACAGCCGGGACGCCGCGTTGTCGACGTTCTTGACGGAACTGGCGCAACGGGACCCGCGGGTCCGGGTGATCCGGAACCGGAAGAACCAGGGGATCAGCGGGGCGACGAACACCGCGCTGGCGGCGGCCAAGGGCGAGTGGATCGCGTTCTTCGACCACGACGACGTGCTGGTGGGCGCCGCGGTGGAGTGCATGGTGGAGGCGGCGCTGCGGACGGGCGCGTCGCTGCTGTATTCGGACGAGGACAAGCTGGACACCAGCGGCACCTATATCGTGCCGTCGTTCAAGCCGGACTGGAACCATCGGCTGATGCTGGGGGTCAACTACGTGTGCCACCTGCTGTTCGTCCGGCGGTCGCTGATCGACAAGGCGGGGCCGCTGAACAGCGCCTATGACGGCGCGCAGGACCATGAGTTCATCCTGCGGCTGTCGGAGCACGTCGAGCCGGGCGGCATCCATCATGTGCCCGAGGTGCTGTATCACTGGCGCATCACGCCGGGCTCGACGGCGGAGACGATCTCGAACAAGGGCTATGCCGTCGCGGCCGGGCAGAACGCTGTTTCAGACCATCTGAAGCGGCTCGGCCGCCCGGCGCTGGTCGAGACGATCGAGGACCAGACGCTGTACCGGCAGACCTGGACGATGGCCAGGCAGCCGCGCGTGTCGATCATCATCCCCTACAAGGACCAGATCGAGACGACCGCGCGCTGCCTGGAGGCCGTGCTCGGCAACACGGACTATGCCGCCTATGACGTCATCCTGATCGACAACTGGTCGACCTCGGTCGAGTCGATCGGCTTTGCCAGGCGGGTCGACGGGATGGATCGGGTGCGGATCCTGCGGATCGAGGAGGAGTTCAACTATTCGCGGCTGAACAACCTGGCAGCGGCTTCGACGGACGCCGAGTTCCTGGTGTTCATGAACAACGACCTGTTCGTGCAGGGCGATGGATGGCTGAAGGCGATCGTGGGCGAGGCGGCAGCCGACCCCATGGTGGGGGCGGTGGGCGGCAAGTTCTACTATCCGGACGGCAGCATCCAGCACGCCGGCGTGGTGACCGGGATCGGCGGCGTCGCCGGCCACGTGCATGTGGGAACGCCCACGGGCGAGAACGGCTATGGCGGGCGGCTGTTGTTCGCACAGGAGATGTCGGCGGTGACGGCAGCCGGCATGCTGGTGCGGGCGTCGGCGTTCGCGCAGGTGAGCGGCTTCGACGAGCGGGAATTGAAGGTCGCGTTCAACGACATCGACCTGTGCCTGAAGCTGCGGGCCGCCGGGTTCAAGATCATCTGGTCACCGGACTTCGTCGCCGAGCACCACGAGTCGCTCAGCCGCGGCAACGACGAGCGGCCGATGCAGGAGAACCGGTTCTTCGACGAGATCGAGGTGATGAAGGCCCGGTGGGGCGCGGCGCTGGAGCACGACCCGTTCTACCACCCGAAATTCGTGCTGGACCGGCAGCCGTTCTTCGACCTGGTCGATCCGGACGCGGCCAATCGAGGCTAGCAGGGCCATCGACCTGACGCATCGGGGGTGCGGGACCAGGCCCTGACCGTTACGCCGAGGATGATGACCCGTCATCGCGAGCCGCCCTTGCGGCGTGGCGATCCAGGGGCCGAGAGCGCTGCATGGCCGCGGGATCGCTTCGCCACTGGGATCGCGATGACGGCAATGGGAAACAGTCATAGTCCCAGGATCCTGGTCGAAGGGACGCCTGACGAGCAGCCTTGTCATGGGCGTCCGGCCTTCGATCGTTTATAGCACGTCCGGCCCTACTTGCGGGCGACGCGGGCCGGCATCGTATGACGCAATGTATTTACCGGATAGAGGATGATTTCATGTCGGAAATTGGGCCGCTCAGTGCGCTTGCGTTGCGATTTGGCAGCGACAAGTGGGGGTCGCACAGCTACACGATGCACTACGAGGCGCATTTTGCAGCTTTCAGGGACAAGCCGATCAATCTGCTGGAGATTGGGATCGGCGGCTATGAAGACCCTGCGGCCGGAGGGGCGTCGCTCAGGATGTGGGAGAATTACTTTTCCCGCGCAACCATCTACGCGCTCGACATGTATGATAAGTCGCCGCATGCAACAAACCGGGTGAAAATCTATCAGGGCAGCCAAATCGACGGCGATCTTCTATCCAGGATCAACGGCGATGCCGGTGGTTTCGACATCATCATCGACGACGGCAGCCATCATCCGGCGCACGTGATTGCCAGCTTCGAGATGTTGTTTCCGTATCTGAAGCCGGGCGGCCTGTATATTGTCGAAGATACGCAGACATCATACTGGCCATCCTGGGGCGGCTCGACCGTCGACATGGATTCGCCTGCCACATCGATGGGCTATTTCAAGGGGTTGATCCATGGATTGAACCATGCGGAGATCATCAGGGCCGCAGAACCATCGCCATACGAGGCCGGTATCGTTTCGATGCACTTCTACCACAACCTGATCATGCTGTATAAAGGCGACAACATGGAGCCCAGCAACGTTGCAACCGACCATCCGGCCAGACAAGCTGCGACCGAATAAACGGCCTGCCGCCCCCGTTCAAATCAGGCGGTAGCGCAGATGTCCGCCAGCATCCTGACCAGTTCGCCCTCATCGACCGAGAAGCTCGCCTTGTGGACTTCGGCCGGGGCGTCCGCTGTTGCGCCGAATATGGCGGAATAGGCGTGGCCGCCAACGGCCGCCAGGTCCCAGTAGAATGGCTCCAGCCAGCCCTGGGGCGCGAGATACAGAAGGCTCGCGCCCGGTCGGCAGAACACGGTGTTGGTCATCGCGGCGCCCATGGACCCCGCAACCACGTCCGCACCATGGAATGCAAGGACCTGTTCGGCGAAGCTCATCTGCTCCACGTCGATGACTGAAAAGCCGTGCATCCTGAAGATCTGCTCGATGGCAGGTTGGTTGAGCATCGTCCGGCCGCGCTCCCCACGCCTTGCCACGAATATGCGCCGGCCCGTTCCGGCGGCCGCCGTGCCGGTTGCGTGCCGGACGGCCTGCTCCCTGAGGAGCCGACAGGCCTCGGGTGATTTAAGGACCGGATGGTAGCTGATCGGCGTCACGTAATACAGGACATCATAATGCACGATCCTGTCGTGGGGCACGCAGATGATATGTCGGGTCTGAATAGTAGGCTGCATGCACCGGAGCGACTGCTCTTTGATCGCGTTGAGCGTGTGATCTGCACCAGGCAAGATGACATTGACCGAATCAGCGCCGGCGAACTTTGCTACTGCGTCGGATGCTTCTATCTTGGCAAGGTCGTCGATCAGCCAGTGTCCGTAATTGACGAACCCGGCTGTCCCCATATAGAGCGATGGTCGGTCGTTTGGCACGTGCAAGGTCGCTGCGCGGAGCTCTGCCGCGGTCCACTCCGGTTGTGTGGTGTAGGGCCGATCAACGGCGCGCGCGGTTTCGTAAACAGTAAGGACCGCCTCGTCCCGAATGTGATGGATGCGGTTGCCATACGCATACACATCCGTCAGTTGCACGATCCGGGACGACGGACCCTGATGTGACGTGGCGTTGATCGCTTTGAAATAGACGTCAAGCTCGTTGATGAAAGCGGGATCGGGGCTGACGATGTGGCGGGGCAGCGGACGGACATACTCGAAAGCGCTGCAGAACGCGCCGACATCGGCGATGAAGTCGCATCGGGCAGAGGTCCGCTCGATGGCGTGCTGCAGGTCGGCTGGCTCGTAGAAGCCGCCGTTCCGGTAAAGCAACTCCGGCTTGCAGGAAACGTAACGGCTTTCAGCGATCTCGGCCGGGTAGGCGAACGTCACCGGACTGCCGGTCAGCTGCTTGTCCCCGGCCGCAAGGTGGATGCTCAAGCTGTACGTGTTGCCGTCGCGGAAACGCGGCGGCGGTTCGAACGTGAAGCCGCACGACGGGTCACCGTCCAGGATCGACGCCACGTCCAGCCGGTTCAGGTTGGCGATGAAACGACCGACCTCGGCGCCGCCGTCCCGCACGACCAGCTCCAGATCGCCCTTCCTTTCGTCGCCGGCCGGCGTTTGCAGCAGCGCCCAACCGCACAGGGCGCCACACAGCAGGCCATCGACGTGGCTGATCAGGATTTCCCCGGGGTCGAGCCGGCGGATGGCTACGGTCTCCTGCGCGCCGGCCTCATCGACGAACAACAAGCGTTCTCCGTCTTCGAACATCACCGAAAGCTGGTGCGGCTGGCGGTCGAGGAACTGCTCTGGAATGTCGATCTCGAAACCGGCCCTGTCGCCAGGCAGGCCGATGGCGCTGACGTCCGGACGGTCAAGCGTCGCCTCGACGGTCCCGACCACCGCATCGTCGATGCAGAGAAGCAACTTGCGGACAGGGTTGGCCAGCGTCTTGTCGATCCCCCAGCCCGAAATCCTTCCAAGCCCCACCTTCTCGACAAAACCGATTTGCAGCCGCGTCAGCAAACCCGTGGCCTTTCCATATTCGCGATGACGTTCGATTGCCTGATTCAACGGGACGCGTCACGCCGCACGTCCCTGGGCCTGCTCACCGCCTCTGCGCGGGCTCGTTCCGTTCGTCCGGCAGACTACATCCCCCGGCAAGCCTCCGCCAGCCACGCCCGTTCCGCGGCGCCCAGCCCCGGCCCCACCTCAGCCAGCACCCAGGCGTGATACCCATCCAGCCACGCACGCTCCGCCGCCGTCAGCATCGCCGCCGCGATCAGCCGGCGGTCGAAGGGCGCCAGGGTCAGCACCTCGAACGCCAGGAACGGCTTCTTCGCCTGCGGGGCCTCGTGCGGGCGCACCAGCAGCAGGTTCTCCAGCCGGATGCCATAGCCGCCGGGCTCGTAGAAGCCGGGTTCGTTCGACAGGATCATGCCGGCGGCCAACGGCACCGGTTTGGCGCTGCGCGACAGGCTGGCCGGGCCTTCGTGCACCGACAGATAGCTGCCGACGCCGTGGCCGGTGCCGTGGTCGTAATCAAGGCCCGCCATCCACAGCGCGCGGCGGGCGAAGGCGTCCAGATGCGGGCCGGCGACACCCTTCGGGAACACCGTCGTGGCCAGTGCGATGTGGCCCTGCAGCACCCTCGTGTAGCGTTCGCGCAACTGCTCGGGGGGCGTGCCAGGCCCGGTCCAGACCGTCCGGGTCACGTCCGTCGTGCCGTCCGGATACTGCGCGCCGCTGTCGATCAGATAGCCCTCGTTGGCGCCCAGCACCCGGTCGGTTTCGGGTGAGACGCGGTAGTGGATGATCGCGCCGTTCGGCCCGGCCCCGGAAATCGCCGGGAAGCTCTCCCCGCGGAAGCTCGCCGCCTCGGCCCGGAACGCGAGCAGCCGTCTGGCCGCCTGCATCTCGGTCGTGGCGGCGTCGCGCCCGGTGTCGAGCCAGTGCAGGAACCGGCAGACGGCCAGCGCGTCGCGGTGGTGGGCGGCGCGGGCGCCCGCCTGCTCGGTGGCGTTCTTGCTGGCCTTTGGCAGCGCGCACGGGTCGGGGCCGTCTTCCACGCGGGCGCCCGCAGCCTCCAGCACCTGCGCGAACCACACCGGGGAAGCGGCGCGATCGACGCGCACGGTGCGGCCGGACATCGCGGCCAGCGCCGGGGCCAGGGCGGCGGGGGCGGCGATGGACACGCCGTTGCCGAGCCAGGCGCGGGTCTCCGGCCCCAGTTTCGCGCCGTCCATGAATAGCTGCACCGCGCCGTCCTGCATCAACAGGGCGAAGCCGAGGGCAAACGGGGTGAAGGCCACGTCGCCGCCGCGGATGTTCAGCAGCCAGGCGATGGAGGCCGGGTCGGTCAACACCGCGGCGTCCTGACCGGCCTCTTGCAGGGCGGCGGCCAGGGTGGCGCGCTTCGCGGACGAGGCGGCGCCGGCGTTTTCCAGCCGGTGCGGCACGGCGGGCTCGATGGGGGGCGGGGGCCGATCGGCCCACACGGCATCGATCGGGTTGTGGGCGGTGGGCGCCATGTCCAACCCGGCGTCAAGGTAGCGGCCGAGGCCCTCCGCGCTGATCAGCCGCGGGTCGTAGCCGATCCGGGCGCCGGGGGCGGCGTGGTCCTTCAGCCAGCCCGGGGCCGGTTCATCGATGATGTGCCGACGCTCGTAGACGGCCGGGTCGGTCTGGGTGGCGAGCTGCAGGACATAACGGCCGTCGGTGAACACGGCGGCCGTGTCCATCAGCACGGCGGCCAGCCCGGCGCTGCCGGTGAAGCCGGTCAACCACGCCAGCCGTTCGGCGCAGGGCGGCACGTATTCCCCCAGGTGCTCGTCCGCCCGGGGGACGATGAAGCCATCGAGCCCGACCGTCCGCAGGGCAGTGCGAAGCGCAGCGATTTTCTGGATTGGGGTGGGTGCGGATGACATACTTTCTTCACATTTCACATGGCTGTGTGCCGATACATGCGCCGTATGCATGGCTGCGTCGGGCAGTTAGCACATGCAGCATTGGCGGCGAAGGCGCATATACCGCTGAGGAACTTCCCGGAGGACGCGCCACAGGGCCGCCCCCGAACACGTTGAAGAGGATAGAGAAATGAACGCCCCGCTTGCCAAGGAGCAGATCGCGCTCCTGATGTCCGACAGCCTGACGTATCGCACGCCGGTCGTCGAGGGTACGGACGGCACGGTCGCCGAGCCGCGCCCGTCTTTCACCGACGTGCTGGTCCAGACCGTGAAGGGCTTCGTCGCCACGCTCGCCGCGCTGCCGCGCCGCCGGGCCGTGATCGACGAGCTGAGCCTGCTGTCCGATCGCGAACTGGCCGACATCGGCCTGGCCCGGTCCGAGTTGTCGAGCGTGTTCAACCCGCGCTTCGCCCAGTCGCACCGCGGCTGACCGGCTTGGCGCCTGCGTTGGGATGAAAGGGGCAGCCTTGGGGCTGCCCTTTTGGTTTTGGGTCACGGATGCCCGGCGGGAATGGCCGTGCCCGTCACGTGCTCCTGGAAATAGGCCTCCATGGCCATCCCGGCTGTCGCCCACGTGAATTGCCGGATATGGGCAGTGCCGCGCTGCTGGATGCGGCTGCGCAGCCTGTCGTCTTGGGTCAGGCGGACAAGGTTCTGGAACAGCGCATCCCGGTCGCCAGGGGGGCTGAGCAGCGCGGTGTCGCCATGGGTCGCGAACTCGCGAAAGCCGCCGATGTCGGTGCCGACGAACGCGCAGCCGCACGCCATCGCCTCCGCCGGAGGAAGACCCCACCCCTCTTGCAGGCTCGCGCCCAGATAGATCGCATGCGTGTTGTAGACCTGTTCGACCAGGTCGTCCTGCGTCGGGTTGGCGACGTAGGTGATCCAGCCAGGGATGTCCGCGCCACGTGGAATGGCGCCGAACATCGATACCGGAACCGCCGGGCAACGCTCATGGTATCGGGTCAGCGCCGCCAGGGCGTCCGGCACCCCTTTGATTTCATGGGCATGGTTCAGCGTGACGATGCTGAGCGGACGCTGCCCGGGCGGCGTCGTGATCCTGAAACGCCGCAGATCGATGCCGTTGGTGATATGCCGGATGCCGGTCGCCTCCAACCGCTCGCCTACCGCCTGAAGCCATTTCGATACGACGATCTTGTGGAGCGGCAGGCGCCAGGTGGCATCGACCTCCGCCTCGGGTCCGGCCCAGGTTTCATGGCTTTGGATCAGGTAGAACTTGCTGCCCTTCGCCTGCGCAAGCGCCGCGACGGGCGGCGCCGTCGACCATGCGGTGGCGACAACGACATCGCCGTCCCCGATGTGCCTGTCAGACAGGTCCGGCACCAGGCGGAGCCTTACGTTCGGATGGAGCGAATGCCATGGCACCAGGGGGCGGTTGCGGAAGCGGGTCTTAAGTCCCCAAAGGCGTTTCTTCACCGGCTCGAGCCACGATGCATCCGCGCCTGCTTCGCGCTGCCGGCGCGGAAAGATGATGGTCACCGCGTGCCCGCGGGACGCAAGGAAGTCAGCGTACTCATAGACGATCCGGTAGCCGCCGATGGGCGTGCGGTAATAGGCGGGAAGGATGAAGGTGATGCGCAGCGGCCGCACAGCGGCGTCATCCGGCATAACGGACCTTCATCCTGATCCGGCGCAGCACATCCAGATCGGCCGGGCTCCAGAACCCGAGAACCGTCAAACCGGCAGCAAGAACAATCAGGTAGACGACGCCGTATGCCGACAGAATGCCGAGCCCTGCAAGCCTGCCCGTCGCCAGGTCAGCGGGCTCCCACACATGCAGAAGCGCGATGCTGGCGCAAGCTGCCGCTGTGGCGGCAAGCAGCCGCCATAACCACACCCCCATGGTCCTGTACCACGGCACCCCGAAGCGGCGATGCAACAGCACGAGGAAATACGTCGATCCTGCGACGTTGGCGATG
>JAYUCA010000543.1:0-5239 GCA_043740535.1 Rhodospirillales bacterium
GCCCGACCCGCACGCGCTGTTCGCCCGCATCCGCCATGCCGGCGCCGCGTTCCTGGGCTCGTTCTGTCCCGAGGCGGTGGGCGACTACGTGGCCGGGCCGAACCACGTGCTGCCGACCGGGCGCACCGCGCGCTTCGCCTCGGGCCTGTCGGTGTTCGACTTCCTGAAGCGGACGACGTGGGTGGCGGCCGACCGGGCGGCCCTGTCCAGGGTCGGCCCGGCGGCCGTGCTGCTGGCCGAGGCCGAGGGGTTGCAGGCGCACGCCCGCAGCATCGCGCGCCGGCTGGCCAGGCCTGCATAGACGCCCGGCTTGACCAGATGTTGCAAGTCATCACATTCCGCCGCACAAACCACGCGCCATAGCAAGAAGGACCCTGATGTCCAAGGAAGACATGATCGAATTCAGCGGCACCGTCATGGAGCTGCTGCCGAATGCGATGTTCCGCGTGAAGCTGGACAACGAGCACAGCATCCTGGCCCATACCTCGGGCAAGATGCGGAAGAACCGCATCCGCGTGCTGTCGGGCGACCGGGTGAACGTCGAGATGACGCCGTACGACTTGTCCAAGGGGCGGATCACGTTCCGGTTCAAGTAAAGTCCAGCCTGACGCTGGCCTCGGCCAGCCCGCGCCGGCTGGCGCTGCTGGCGCAGATCGGCATCGTGCCGGACCGGGTCGCCCCCGCCGGCATCGACGAAACCCCGCACAAGGACGAGCCGCCCCGCCTGTATGCGCGGCGCATGGCGCTGGAGAAGGCCGTGCAGGCGGCGGCCGGCGCCCCCGGCGACTTCATCCTGGCGGCCGACACCGTCGTGGCGGTCGGCCGGCGCATCCTGCCGAAGGCCGAGGACGAGGCCGCCATCCGCGCGTGCCTCGCGTTGTTGTCGGGGCGGCGGCACCACGTGCTGACTGCGGTGGTGGTCGTCACGCCGGACGGGCAGCGGTCCGAGCGTATCGTGGACAGCGCGGTGATCTTCGCGCGGCTGGAGCAGCCGCAGGTCGACGCCTACGTGGCTTGCGGCGAAGGGCTGGGCAAGGCGGGCGGCTATGCCATCCAGGGGCGCGCGGCCGGGTTCATCCGCATGCTGAGCGGCAGCTACAGCGGCGTCGTCGGGCTGCCGCTGTTCGAAACGGCGCAGTTGCTGCGCGGGCGCGGCTACCTGGCGCCGTGACACGGATCCTCGCTGCTTGCGGCCCCGGCGAGATCCGGGCCGTCGCGGTGCTGGACGGCCGCCTGCTGGACTATGCGATCGAGCGGCCCGGCGCGCCGGACGGCGTGGGCGATCGGCTGCGCGGCCGGGTCATCGCGTGCGTGCCGGCCATGGCGGGGGCGTTCGTAGCACTGCCGGGGGCCGAGGGCTTCCTGCCGGACAGCCAGGGGGCGGCTGGATTGCTGGTGGGCGCGGCGGTGACAGTCGTGGTCACCCGGGCCGCGCAGGGCGGCAAGGGGCCCCGGCTGTCCGCCCGCGGCGCCCAGGCCGGGGCGGGGGACGTCGTGTTGCTGCAGGCAGGGCCGGGAGCCATCGCGCGCCTGGCGGCGCTGCATCCTGACGCCGCCGTCACCGTCGACGACGCGGGCGCGGCGCCGCCGGGCGCCCTGGTGGTCGCGCGGGCCTGGGACGAGGACATCGAGGCGGCGGTTGCAGCACTCGCCGACCCGGTGCTGGCGCTTCCGGGCGGCGGCCGGGCCAGCATCCACCCGACGCCCGCGCTGGTCGCGATCGATGTCGATACCGGCGCCGCCACCGCGGAACGCCGCGCAAAGCCGGCGGCGCAGCGGGCTTCGAACCTGGCGGCGCTGCCGGCGCTGGCGGGCGCGATCCGGCTTCGCAACCTGTCTGGCGCCATCGTGGTCGATCTGGCCGGCATGGCGGTCAAGGCGCGCGCGGCACTGGCGCCCGCATTTGCCGCGGCCCTGGCGGACGATCCGCTGCGGCCGCAGTTCCTGGGGTTCACCGCGCTGGGCCTGGCGGAGATACGCAGGCCACGCATCCACCCGCCGCTGCACGAGCTGCTGGCCGGCCCGCACGCCGCCGGACTGCTTGCCCTGCGCGCAATGGCGGCCGAGGCCGCGGCGAACCCGGCCGTGCCCCTGCGCCTGCGGGCCGCGCCAGACGTGGTGCGCGCGCTGGAGGCCGACGCCGTGGCCCGTACTGGGGTTGCACACCGCACCGGCCGCCCCCTGATGATGACGAGCGACCCGGCGATGCCGCCGGGAACCTGCCGCATGGAGACTGTCGCGCGTGGCTGAAACCTGTCCGATCTGTCAGCGGCCGTGTGGCGAGGCGCGGCTGCGGCCGTTTTGCTCGGTCCGCTGTGCGAACGTCGATCTTGGGCGGTGGCTCACCGGTGCATACAGCGTGCCGGCTCGGGAGGACGATGCGGATGGGGAGGATGATGCCGGATCGTGAGCCCGGCACTTGATCATGGCGGCCGGGTGGGCTAACCACCCTGCCTCCGTCGGCGCCCAGGTAGCTCAGTTGGTAGAGCATGCGACTGAAAATCGCAGTGTCGTTGGTTCGATTCCGACCCTGGGCACCATTTCACGCGCGGCGTTGCGCGGCAAAGATGGTGGGTTGAAGGACCCACCCTACGGACGGGCTGCTTACCGGCCGCCATGCCCCGTCCCGTCAGCACCACCGGCGTGGCGCCATGCGGCCCGGTCAGCGCTGGTTCCGTTGCCACCAGCCCCTCCAGCAGCGCGTCTTCCCAGATCGAGATCCTCGGGCAAAACGTGCGCCAGGCGGCCATCGTCTCGTCGTAGGTGCGTGGGCGGGCGGCGGCGGCATGTCTCAAGAATAACCGCGACTCGCCCTATTGCACGCGGCGCGTTAAGATTGTATAGGACTTCGTAACAATCAGCCGGGAATAATGTCGTGAAAGTCTCGATGCTGCTCGCCGCCTCGTTGGTCGCGCTTCCCATTGCGGCGGGGGCGCAGTCCCTGTCCAGCCCGGGGGTGGATGGCCTGCTGCAGGCGTTGAATCCCAAATACGACCCGAACAAGGGCCGCGGCATCCATCGTCTGGAGGCGGAGCCGTCTGGACGGTCTGCACCCGAGCAGCTTGCGGACACGCCGCGGCCGCGGCCGCAGCAACTCGCCCGGGCGCCGATGGCCGACGCGGCGGCCCCGCGGCAGGAGATGGCGGCGCGGGCGCCCACCTGCCCGGCCCCGGCCGCAGCACCTGCCGATCAGCGGTCCGCGGACCTGTTCATCCCGTTCGAGAGCGGGTCCGACCGGCTGACGCCAGCAGCGACCAGCACGCTGAACGACCTGGGCCGGGCGCTGACGGACCCGAGCCTTGCGGAATACAAGTTCCGCATCGAGGGCCATACCGACACGGTGGGCAACCCGCAGGTCAATCAGGTGCTGTCCGAGCGCCGGGCCGCCAAGGTCAACGAGTATATCGCCAGCCGCTTCGGCGTGCCGCCAGCGCGGCTGTCGTGGGTGGGCATGGGGCAAAGCCACCTGCGGGTCTCGACCGGCGAGGGCGTTTCGGAGCCGTGCAACCGGCGGGTCCAGATCGTCAATCTGGGCGTGAAGTAGACCCCTTCAGCCGGGGGTCGCCGGGGCCTGCTACCCGGGCCCTTTCACGATGACGGGTCATTGCGAGCCCGCGTTGCGGCGCGGCGGCCAGGGCGGCACGCTCGGTCTCGCGGTCCTGGACTGCTTCGTCGCAAGCGCTCCTCGCAGGGACGGTGACGCCAGAACCCTGGGCGCATGACGCTTTCCTGCCGCCGTGTTCACGAGCCGCTTGGCGAAGCGATCCAGGGACCAGATGCCACGCCGCAAGGGCGTCTCGCGATGACGGGTCAGGATCCCCCAGGGCTGGGGATAACGCCGCTCCGCGTGCTACCGCAGCGCCGTCAACGCCGGGCCGCTGGCGCCTCCGGCCTGGCCCATCAGGGCGAAGGGGGCCCAGGCGTAGGGGTGGGCGAACTCCTTCGGCAGGCCGGAGCCGGCACGGTCCAGGAAGAACATCTGCGATTCCCGCAGCGCGCCGGCATACCCCAGGCGGGGGTTCTCACGGTTGCGGCGCAGGGTGTCGGCCACCAGGAATGACGCGGCGTCGTCGTTCGCCTCCCAGTGGGTGACCATCAGCGCGCGCGCGCCGCCGTAGAAGAAGCTGCGGGCCAGCGTCGACAGGCTCTCGCCGCCGACGGCGGAGCCGCCCAGGCCCCCGGAGTTGCAGGCGGACAGGATCACCAGGTCCGCATTGGACTTGATCAGCGCCACGTCGGACGCCAGCAGCAGCGCGCCCGAGGCATCGACGGCGCCCGCCGGCGCGCTGGTCACCAGCGCCGGCTCCTTCAGGCACGTCAGGTCCGACGGCAGCAGGCCATGGGTCGCGTAGTGGATCACGCGGTAGTCGGTCAGGTTCTGCTGCGGCACCGCCTTGGCGGTGAAGCGGGCGCCCAGCAGCTCGTTGTCGGTGGATGCGCCCAGAAGCTGCCGGGCCAGGTTCAGCTCCTTCAAGGCCCCGTCCAGCGTCGTCAGGTGGGCCAGCGCCTCGGCGCTGTCGCCGCAAGAAGGCGGGAAGCTGCGCCGCGCCTGGGCGAGGGTCACGTTCCGGAAGCCGCCGAAGCCGAACCAGGGCTTTGGCGCCGAAGGCTTGCCGACCAGGCCGCGCAACGCGACGAAGTTGCCAGCCGACGGCACGTGCCCGATCGCCATGCGGCGGATCAGCCAGGGCGCCGCACCCAGCGACGCAGGGTCTGCGCTGCCGGTCAACAGCACGGCGAACGGCAGCGCGAGCAGGCCGCCCGAGGGGGCGACGGTCAGCGACTGGACGCCATCGAGCCCGTCCACCACGCCGCCGAACACCGTCTTGTACAGCGCCTGCGATGCGGCGATGTCGAAGGCAGGCAGCTTCGGCGACATGACCTCGCGGATGCGCGCCACCAGCGGGTCGATGGCCTTGGCCCCGCCCTCGACACGGCCAACGCGGACGGCGCCGTCGCGCAGCAGGAAGGTCCAGCCGCCGTCGGGCGTCACCATCACGGCGGCGAAGGCCTCGTTCGGCTTCAGCAGGTCCAGCACCGCCTTGGCCGAGGTCGCCTGCTGCACGAGCTGGTTGTAGTTGGGGTCCGCGGCCTGCAGCGCGCCTTCGCTGTCGGCCAGCTCCTTGGCGGCAGCCCGCTCCTGCTCCTCCAGGCGCTGCGCCTCGGGCGACGCGGCGCCGCCCGGCTGCTGCGCGTCGGCCTGGTCGGCGCGGCGGCGGCGGACGTCCGTCAGGGTGTT
>JAYUCA010000544.1:0-1759 GCA_043740535.1 Rhodospirillales bacterium
CAAGGGGTTCCCCTCGTTCTGCCGTGTGACTGGCGTTTCCTCCCTAAACTAGGCCCGCTGCGCAGCCAGCGCGCGGGCCTTCTTTTGGTTACCAACGGGACGCATGGCTGTCACGCACTTTCAGGCAATGATTATCAGATTCTTACCCGATTCTATTTTGCGGTGCACAATAATTGCGCGTCGCCGCCGGCTTCGGGCTCGGGGCATGAGGGTTTCCCACCGCCCATCGCACCTGTAGAGTCGGCGTTCCCCGCTCTCTAGGACGTAATATGCGCCTGTCGCGTTCCCTCATCCCCACCATCAAGGAAAACCCGGCCGAAGCGCAGATCGTCTCGCACCGCCTGATGCTGCGCGCCGGGCTGGTGCGCCAGGTCGCTGCCGGCATCTACGCCTGGTTGCCCGCCGGCTGGCGCGTGCTGCGCAACATCGCCGAGATCGTGCGGCAGGAGCAGGACCGCGTCGGCGCGCAGGAACTGCTGATGCCCACGCTGCAATCCGCCGACCTGTGGCGCGACACCGGCCGCTACGACGCCTACGGCCCCGAGATGCTCCGCCTGAAGGACCGCCACGAGCGCGACCTGATCTACAGCCCCACCAACGAGCTGCTGATCGCCGACCTGATGCGCCAGTCGGTGAAAAGCTACCGCGAGTTCCCGCAGATCCTGTATCACATCCAGTGGAAGTTCCGCGACGAGACCCGGCCCCGCTTCGGCGTCATGCGCGGCCGCGAGTTCCTGATGAAGGACGGCTATTCCTTCGATCTCGACGAAGCCGCCGCCGTGAACAGCTACCGCATCATGATGCTGGCCTACCTCCGCACCTTCCAGCGCCTGGGCGTGCGCGCCGTGCCCATGGCCGCCGACACCGGCCCCATCGGCGGCGACCTCAGCCACGAGTTCCACATCCTGGCCGAAACCGGCGAAAGCCAGGTGTTCTACGACGCCGCCGTCGAGGACATCCAGATCGGCACCGACGATGTCGATCACACCGACCCGGCCGCCCTCGAGCGCCTTTTCAACGCCGTCGTCGCCCCCTACGCCGCCACCGACGAGAAGCACGACCTGGTTGCCTGGGGCAAGGTCCCCCCCGAACGCCGGCGTGAGGGCAGGGGCATCGAGGTCGGCCAGATCTTCAACTTCGGCACGCTGTACAGCGAGCTGGTTGGCCTCAGCGTCCCCGGTCCCGACCAGAAGCCCATCCACCCCAACATGGGCAGCTACGGCATCGGCGTCTCCCGCCTGGTCGGCGCGCTGATCGAAGCCCACCACGACGACGCCGGCATCGTCTGGCCCGAAAGCGTGGCCCCCTTCCGCGCCTCCATCCTGAACCTGAAGCAGGGCGACGCCGCCACCGACGCCATCTGCGACCAGGCCTACCGCCACTTCGCCGGCAATGCGCTGTACGACGACCGCGCCGACCGCGCCGGCGTGAAATTCGCCGACGCCGACCTGATGGGCCACCCCTGGCAGATCATCGTCGGCCCCCGCGGCGCCGCTGCTGGCACCGTCGAGCTGAAACGCCGCAGCACCGGCGAAAGACAAGAGCTTTCGCTCGAAGCCGCGCTTACCCACCTCACGTAGGGCGTAATAGCGCAGCGTCATCCGCCGCTTCATCGCACGGACCCAGTCAAGAGGCGGATGACGCTGCGCTCTTCCGCCCTACGGTTTCAGGGAATTTCCATGTTCAACGCCTTCGAACGCGCCGTCGCCGGCCGTTACCTACCTGATGAAAAGCACCGCCGCCTGAAGGCATTGGCCAA
>JAYUCA010000545.1:0-2216 GCA_043740535.1 Rhodospirillales bacterium
CGGGCCGCTTCGCGCGGACAGCCGCCGAGGTCGGCCACGCCGCGGCCATGCTCGGCTTCCCCGTGGTGCTGAAGCGGCGGCGCCATGTCCCGTCCGCGATGGACACCGGGGAGGGCGGCATCGCCCTCGATCTCCAGAGCACCCCGGCTGCGGTGCAGGCGGCGAAGCGTCTCGGCCCCGGTCCGCACGGATGGCTGGTGCAGCACCAGGCGGGCCGTGCGCGTGAGCTGCGGATCACCGTCGCAGACGACCGGCTGTTCGGCCCCGCGATCGGCTTCGGCCTCGGCGGCACCGCCGCCGACCTGCTCGACGACACTGCGTTCGAGCTGCCGCCGCTGAACCTGGTGCTGGCCCGGGCGCTGATCCGGCGCACCCGCGCGGCCGGGCTGCTGGCCGCGCTGCATGACCAGAAGGCCGTCGACCCCGCCGCCGTCGCCGACGCGCTGGTCCGCATCAGCCAGCTGGTCATCGACCACCCGGAAATAGCGGCGATCGACATCAACCCGCTGTTCGCCGACGCCAGCGGCATCGCCGCCGCCGACGCCTGGATCGGCCTGCGCCCCCCGGGCGGCCAGGCCCGCTTCGCGATCACCCCCTATCCCGCCGAGCTCGCCGAACGGTTCGACGCGAAGGGCCAGCCCGTGCTGATCCGCCCCATCCGCCCCGAGGACGCCGAGGCCCACATCGCCCTGTTCGCCCGCCTGACGCCCGAGGACATCCGCCGCCGCTTCTTCAACCTGGTCCGCCAGCTGCCGCCCGAGCAGGTCGCCCGCATGACCCAGGTGGACTACGAGCGCGAGATGGCCTTCGTCGCCGTCTGCGAAGCGACCAACGACACCGTGGGCGTCGCCCGCCTGATCCGCGAGCCCGGCACGCAGACCGGCGAGTTCGCCGTCGTGGTCGAAACGGCGATGAAGGGCAGGGGGCTCGCCCGCCGCCTGATGCAACGCCTGGTCGAATGGGCCGGCGCCCAGGGCATGGAGGCGATCGTCGGCCAGGTCCTGGCCGAGAACGCGCCCATGCTGGCCTTCATGCACCGCATGGGCGCGACGATCAGGCGGCTGCCGGACGAGCCGGAGGTGGTGGAGGCGGTCATCCCGGTGGGGTAGTGTCCCCGTCGTGACGGAGGAACCAACCAGCGACGCCCGCACGCGGCGGCGCGCCATCCTGTTCGTGCTGGGCTCCGCCGGGTCGTTCACCGTCTCGGCCGCCCTGGTGAAGCTGGCCGCGCCCGAAATCCCGGTCGCCGAGATGATGCTGTTCCGCAGCGGCGTCGCGTCGGTGTTCATGCTGCCCTGGGTGATGCGGATGGGCGGCTGGGGCCTGCTGAAGACGCGCCGCCCCTGGGGCCACCTGGCGCGCACGGTCACTGGCCTGGCCGGCATGTTCGGCTCGTTCTACGGCTACGCCCGCCTGCCGATGGCGGCCGTGACGGCGCTGGGCTTCGCCATGCCCATCTTCCTGGCCATGCTGAGCATCCCGTTGCTGCATGAACGGGTGACGCCGTCGCGACTGGGCGCGATCGCCGCGGCGCTGGCCGGCGTGCTGCTGGTGATCCGCCCGTGGCAGGGCGCCGGGGGCCTGCCGCTGTTCGACACCTCGGTGGTGCTGGCCGGCGTGCTGGCCTGGGCGCTGTCGATGGTCAGCATCCGCCGCATGGGCAAGCTCGGCGAGCGCAACATCACCATCGTGCTGCTGTTCTCGCTGACCTGCACCGTGCTGTCCGCCATCCTGACCGCCCCGGTCTGGGTGACGCCGCGCCCCGCCATGCTGCCGGTGCTGATCGGCATCGGCGCCGTGTCCGGCGGCGCGCAACTGCTGATGACCGAGGGCTACCGCAGCGGCGAGGCAAGCATGCTGGCCCCCTTCGAATACAGCGCGATCTTCTACACGGTCGCGATGGGCTGGGCCTTCTGGGGCGAGGTCCCCGGCCCCTGGGAGGCGGCCGGCATGGCGGTGCTGGTGGCGTCCGGCCTGTTCACCTGGTGGCGGGAGACCCGGGCAGGTTGAAGCGGTATCGTTTCAGGCTGCTCGGAAACACCCAAAGTCCTGCCGCCTCCAAAACCGTAGGGTGGAATAAGGCTTCGTATTCCACCACCCAACCCCTTCGTATTTATACCAACGACATTAAGTAATGACTCGTCATCGCGAGCCCTTGCGAAGCGATCCAGGACCGATAGATCAGGTCTGGCCGCCCTGGACTGCTTCGCATGATC
>JAYUCA010000546.1:0-5342 GCA_043740535.1 Rhodospirillales bacterium
CACATCATGGGCATCGCGATGCCTCGCGTGGCGATCCTGTCGGCCATCGAGACGATCAACCCCGAGATCCGCTCGACGCTCGACGCCGCTGCGCTGTGCAAGATGGCCGACCGTGGGCAGATCACCGGCGGTCTGGTGGATGGGCCGCTGGCATTCGACAACGCCGTCAGCCCGGAGGCTGTGCGACAGAAGGGCATCGTCTCCGTCGTGGCCGGGCAGGCGGATATCCTGGTGGCGCCGGACCTGGAGGCGGGCAACATGCTGGCCAAGCAGCTGTCGTTCCTGGCAGGGGCCGACGCCGCAGGGGTGGTGCTCGGCGCCCGGGTCCCGATCATCCTGACCAGCCGCGCCGATTCCGAACGCACCCGCATCGCCTCCTGCGCCGTCGCCGTGCTGATGGCGCGGGCGTCCCAGCCGGCTTGATGGGCCACACAGCGGTTGCGTTCGGGTTTCGGCCGGTGCATCCTCGTTCCCGGCAGTAGGAATTGCAACCGGCGGCCTGCCTGCTCGTCCGGGTGCCCGGAACCCAAGAAAAGACGGCGGCCGAAGCCGCGCTGCAAGATGGAGGATCGCCATGAGACGCCGCTTCCTGCTGCTGGAGTCCTGTCCGCGCCTGGCTGCGGACCCGTTTCGGTCGGCATGGGCGCGAGGGCAGGGGGCATGACCGGCCTGGCACGACGGACGCTGCTGGCGCACACGCTTGCTGCTGGCGGCGCGGCGCTTGCGGCCAGGCCCGCCCAGGCGCAGGCGCCGGTGATCAAGGTCGGCATGCTGGCGGACCAGTCGGGCGTCAACAGCATCCTCGGCGGCAAGCTGTCCTTCGAATGCGCGCGCCAGGCCATCCTGGACCAGGATGCGGTCAAGGTGGAGCTGATCATCGCCGACCATCACAACAGCCCCGACCAGGGCCTGGCGATCGCGCGGCAATGGATCGACGCGGGCGTCGATGCGATCATGGAGTTCAACAACTCCGCCGTGGCGCTCGGGGTCAACGGGCTGGTCCGCGACAAGGACAAGGTCATGCTCGGCAACAACGTCGGCGCGGCCGCATTGAGCGGCGCGCAGTGCACGCCGAACCAGACGCATTGGACCTTCGACACGGCGATGCTCGCGCGGGTGGTCGGCAACGCGCTGTGCGACCAGGGCGCCGACACCTGGTTCTTCATCCGCGCCGATTACGTGTTCGGCCGCGAGTTGCGCGACGACACCGCCCGGGTGGTCGCCTCGCGGGGCGGCAAGGTGCTCGGGGAGGTCGCGGTGCCGCTCGGCTCGACCGACTACGCCGCCGCCTTGCTCGAGGCGCAGTCCTCCGGCGCCAAGGTGGTCGCCCTCGCGCTGGCAGGCACCGACCTGTTCAACTGCCTGAAACAGGCTGCCGAGTTCGGGCTGATGCGCGGCGCGCAGAAGGTCGCGACGCTCGTCATGTATCCCCAATACGTCAAGTCGATCGGGCTCGAGGCGGTGCAGAACATCTACGCCACGGAATCGTTCTACTGGGACCTGAACGACCGCACCCGGGCGTTCACCAAACGGGTCGATGGGCGGACCGGCGGGATGCCGCCGCATATGGGCGCGGCCGGGGCCTATTCGGCGGTGCGCCACTACCTGAAGGCGGTGGCGGCGCTGGGCGTGGCCGAGGCCAGGCGCTCCGGTGCGGCCGCTGTCGCCAAGATGAAGCAGATCCCGATCGAGGACGACGTCCTTGCCAACGCCTCGATCCGGCCGGACGGCCGTGTCGTCAGCGACGTCTACCTGTTCGAGGTCAAGACCCCGGCGGAAAGCCATGGCCCCTGGGACTATTACAAATGGCGCGCGACGCTGGGGCCCGATCGCGCCTGGCGCCCGATGTCCGAGGGGGGCTGCAAGCTTCCCGGCGTGACGTGACGTCGCCGGCGGCCCGGCTGCTCGCGCCGCGCTCGGTCGCGATCGTCGGCGCGTCGGACCGGTCGCGCTGGTCGCAGGGCGTGTTCGACAACCTGCGTGGCGGCGGCTTCGCCGGGCCGGTCCACCTGGTCAACCCGCGCGGCGGCATCGTGCACGGGCAGGCCGCGGCCACCTGCTGCGCCGGGCTGGGCGAGCAAGCCGACCTTGGCGTGATCCTCGTGCCGGGCCATGCCACCGTGGCCGCGATCGAGGACCTTGCGGCATGCGGCGCCCGCTCGGCCGTGATCCTGACCTCGGGCTTCGCCGAACTCGGCGTGGATGGCCAGGCGGCGCAGGACGCAGTCGCCGCTGCCGCGCATGCCCATGGCATCCGCCTGCTGGGGCCGAACAGCCTCGGGTTCCTCAATTTCGTGACGCCCGCCCTGGTCTGGACCACACCGATCCAGCGGCCGAGCCGGTCCCGCGGCGTGGCGATCGTTTCGCAAAGCGGCGCCACCGCCTTTTTCCTGACCAACCTCGCTGCCCAATGGGATGTCGGGCTCAGCCATGTGGTGGCCACCGGCAACGAGGCCGATCTCGATGGCGCCGCATTCGCCCGCGCCCTTGTCGACGATCCCGCGACCCGGGCCATCGCCCTGTTCGTCGAGACCGTCCGCGACCCGGCCGGTTTCCTGGTCGTCGCCGACGCGGCGCGCGAGGCCGGCAAGCCGATCGTCGTCCTGAAGACCGGCCGCAGCGAGGTGAGCGCCAAGGCGGCGCTGGCCCACACCGGCGCGCTCGTGGGCGACGACCGCGTGTTCGACGCGGTGTGCCGGCAATACGGGGTCATCCGCACCCGCTCGATCGAGGAGCTGCTGGCCACCGCCGACATCGCCGCCCGCACCGGGCGGCTACGGCCAGGCGGCCTGGGGGTCATCTCCAATTCAGGCGGCATCTGCGAGATCGCGGCCGACAGCGCGCAGGCGTGCGGCATCAGTATGCCGCCGCTGTCGGACGAGGCTGCCCAGGCGGTGCAGCAGACGCTCCCCGGCTTCGCGACGGCGCACAACCCGCTCGATCTCACCGGCGGGATCACGCCCGAGCAATGCGGCGCCGTCGTCGGCATCATGGCGGCCCAGCCTGGCTTCGCCGCGATGCTCTGTCCGTATTACCAGGTGCCGACGCACGAGGCCGAGCAGAACGACCGGCTGACCGCGTTGCACGACGCCCTTGCGCGCGGTCTCCGGGCGGCGCCCATCCCGGGGTTCGTCGTCAGCTACACGGCAACGCATCTGTCCGCTTTGTCCCGCCGCCTCGCGTCGGAGAACGGGCTGCCCTACCTCGCCTGCGGGCTGGACCAGGCGATCACCGCCCTGGGCCATGTCTTCGCCTGGTCCGCGGCCATGGATCGGCCGACGCGAATGGCCGCGCCGTCCGCCACGGAGCCGGCGCGGCCGCGCATGGAGCATGACGCCTTGGCGATGCTCGCGCGCCACGGCGTGCCGACCGTGCCGTCGGTCCTGGTCAAGACCGCCGCCGCAGCGGCTGCGGCAGCCGCGTCGATGGGCGGCCCGGTCGTGCTGAAGATCGCCTCGCCCGATATCGGGCACAAAAGCGACATCGGCGGCGTGGCGCTGGGAATAATCGGCGACGCCGCGGTGCGGGATGGGTTCGACCGGGTATGGGACGCGGGGCGTGCGGTGGCGGGGGCGTCGATCGAGGGCGTGTTGGTGGCCCCGATGCGGCCGCCGGGCATCGAGTTGTTCGTGGGCGTCTCGCGGGATGCGCAATGGGGGCCGGTGCTGGCGGTCGGGTTCGGCGGCATCTTCGTCGAGCTCCTGCAGGACGTGTCGCTGCGGGTGCTGCCGGTCGGGCCGGACGAGGTGCGGCGGATGTTGACGGGGCTGCGCGGGGCCGCGCTGCTGGCCGGCAGCCGCGGCATGAAAGCGGCCGATCTCGATGCCGTGGCCCGGGCGGTCGCCGCGATCGGGGACGCGGCCCTGGCCTGCGGCCCGGCGCTCGCCGCATTGGACGTCAACCCGCTGTGGGTCGATGGCGACCGGGTCGAGGCGCTCGACGCGCTGTGCATCTGGAACGAGGAGCAGGCACATCCATGCGCACCGACCTAGCCCGGACCCTCGGCTGCGAGGTCCCTGTCTTCGCGTTCTCGCACTGCCGCGACGTGGTGGTCGAAGTGACGAAGGCCGGCGGCTTCGGCGTGCTGGGGGCGTCGACCTTCCCGCCCCAGCAGCTGGAGCAGGAGCTGCGCTGGATCGACGACCATGTGGGCGGACGGCCCTACGGCGTGGACGTGCTGATCCCGGCCAGCTACGAGCGCGCCGCCGAGGCGGGCGACCTCGACCGGCTGATCCCGGCCGGGCACCGGCAGTTCATGGACAAGCTGCTGGACGACGCCGGCGTGCCGCCGTTGCCGGAGGACGAGCGGGCCCGGGTCAAGCGGGAGATCGTCGAAGGACGCGGCAACATGACGCCCGAGGGCGCCCGGCGGCTGCTTGCCGTCGCGATGGCGCACAAGGGAGTCCGCCTCGTGGTCTCGGCGCTCGGCGCGCCGCCGCCCGATATCGTCAAGGACCTCAGATCCCGCGGCGTGATGATCGGCGCGCTGTGCGGAAAGGCCGCGCACGCGCGGCGCCAGCTCGACGCAGGCGTCGAGCTGTTCATCGCGCAGGGCACCGAGGCAGGCGGCCACACCGGCGACATCGCAACCATGGTGCTGGTGCCCGAGGTGGTGGAGGTGTGCGCCGGCATGCCGGTGCTGGCGGCCGGCGGCATCACGCGCGGCGGCCAGATCGCGGCGGCGCTGGCGATGGGCGCGGAGGGCGTCTGGATCGGGACGCTGTGGCTCGGCACGCGCGAGAGCGAGCTGACGCCCTTCGAAAAAGAGGCGATGTTCGCCGCGCGCGCCGAGGACGCGGTCCGTCGCAAGGCACGGACGGGCAAGACGGTGCGGATGCTCAAAAGCGCCATGTCCGAAGCCTGGGAGCAGCCAGGCGCCCCCGCCTACCTGCCGACGCCGCTGCAGGGCGTGCTGTATAACGAGGCGCATGCGCGCGTGGTGAGGGCCCGGCGGCGGGACATGTATTCCTTCCCCGCCGGCCAGGCGGTCGGCGCCATGACCGAGGAAACGTCGGTGCGCGAGGTCATGCTGCGCCTCAAGAACGAATACCTGACGTCGATGGAGCGGCTGATCCGGATCGCCGAGGCGGAGTAGCGCCATGGTGTGCCCGTCATCGCGAGCCGCCCTTGCGGCGTGGCGATCCAGGGGCCGAGGGCGGTCCGTGTGGCCCTGGCCCGCTTCGCATAGCGGCTGGACTAGGGCGTCATCGTTTGAGGTTGACCTAATACCAGTGGCATTAAGGAATGACTCGTCATCGCGAGCCCTTGCGAAGCGATCCAGGACCGATAGATCAGGTCTGGCCGCCCTGGACTGCTTCGCAAGAGCTCGCAGTGACGATGCG
>JAYUCA010000547.1:0-5158 GCA_043740535.1 Rhodospirillales bacterium
CCCAAGCTGGACTGCAAAGCCGATCCGGTTGTGGGCGCCGCGCATCTGCCCGACCAGTTCGCGGTCGGCGGCATCGAGGTGGAAGTGGCGGGCGAGTTGCTCATCGTTCGGATTGACGGCGTAGCGGCCGTAGCGCGCACGCTGGTCGTCAGACAGGAAACGGCTCGACATGGCGTGCGGAACTCCGGACTTCTGCGTCAGTCCGGGGGTGGACCAAAGATCAAACGCTTACATGCTGCAAAACTCCCATGCGGAATAAGGCAGTTATGCGATAAGTTTCGCACAGCGGCCGAGGCGCTGGCATGAAGCTCGGCTACGCCCGCGTCTCAACCGAAGACCAGCGCCTCGATTTGCAGCGCGCACGGCTGAAGGAAGGCGGGTGCGGCAAGCTGTTCGAGGAGAAAGTCTCCAGCGCCGCCCGTGGACGGCCTGCGCTGGAGCGACTGCTTCAAGAACTGCGCGACGACGACATCCTGGTCGTCACACGCCTTGACCGCCTGGCACGCTCGACAGCGGAGCTGCTGCGCGTTGCCGAGGTCATCGCTGAGAAGAAGGCCGGATTACAGTCGCTTGAGGAACCCTGGGCGGATACGACCACACCCGCCGGACGCATGGTGCTGACGATGTTCGCCGGCGTTGCTGATTATGTGGAGCCCGCGGTTATGCGGAGTGGTGCTGCCGGTTCGGATCGACCTGCGGCGTAGCCCATTGATCCGGCCCAGCATTGGGCACGGAGACATCGAGATAGTGCTCCGCATAATCCCACCTCCTTCAACCAAGGGGAGGCACCATGCTCGACGAGCACCTCAAGTCACCTGTCACGCAGCAGCGGCTCCGGTCTGGCGTCGCCGCCGGCCATATCGACGGCTTTGCCGATTGGCTGCATCGCCATGGCTACGAACCGGTCACCATTGATGGGGTCCTTCGATCCCTTGCCGGCTGGACGGATTGGATGCGGCAGGCTGGGTTCACCGCGCAAAGCCTGCTTGCGGGCTTTGACGCGTGCAAGGCGGAGCTCGGGACCGGGCGCCATGTGCGGTATGGCCGCGGTCCCAATCGCAAGTCGCTGGCGTGTGCCGCGCTGTTCATCCGGTTCCTCCGGGAGCAAAGCGTGCTTCCGCCCCTCGCCGTTCCGCCATCTGCGGCCGATCTCTGGCCGATGCTCGGGGCGTTCCGTTCATGGATGCGCCAGCACCGGGGACTGACGGAGACGACGCTGGACGTTTACCAGGCGATCCTTGCGGAGCTTCTCGCGGCTTGCGGCAGCGACCCACGCCTCTACACCGCGGAGAGTCTGCGCGGCTTCGTCCTGGAGCGGGCGCGTCGTCACGGGCTTTGGCGTGCCAAGACCGTCGTGGTCGCCGTTCGTGCCCTGCTGCGCTTTCTCGGCGCCACGGGGCAGTGTCCGGCCGGGATGCAGCACGCCATCCCCGGTTTCGCCTCCTGGCAGCTTGCAACGGTTCCCCAGTTCCTGGTCGCAGAGGACGTGGAGCGGCTGATCGCGTCTTGCCCTGCGGATGCTGCCGGATTGCGGGACAAGGCGGTGCTGCTGCTTTTGGCCCGGCTCGGGCTCCGTGCAAGCGAGGTCGCCGGGCTCAAATTTGCCGACATCGACTGGACCCACGGGCTGCTCACCGTGAGCGGCAAAGGACGGCGCCAGGAGCGGCTTCCCCTATCTCAGGAGATCGGCGATGCGCTGCTGTGCTACCTGCGCCATGGCAGGCCGCTGTTGCGGACGCCTGACGTGTTCATCTCGGTCGTCGCACCGCTCCGTCCGCTGACCCGGGCGGGCGTGACGCATATTGTGCGCGCCGCGCTCCGCCGGACCGGGATCAAGGCGCCGATCAACGGCGCTCACGTCCTGCGGCATTCTGCCGCGACCACCATGCTCCGGCAGGGCGCGTCGCTGGCCGGCATCGGTGCGGTCTTGCGCCATCGCTCCCCGAGGACCACGGCGCACTACGCCAAGGTGGACTTCGGTCTTCTGGCAGAGATTGCCCAGCCATGGCCGGAGGCGCCGTCATGCTGATGACCCACGTCGATCGCTATCTCTCGCTGCGGCAGGGCCTCGGCTTCAAGCTCGGCAACGCCGCACGGCATCTCCGTGCGTTCGCCCGGTTCGCCATGGACCGAGGTGACACATACGTTCGCGCGTCAACTGCGGTGGACTGGGCGGCGCAGGCTCCTTCGCCCAACGCCCGGCATAACCGGCTGCGAGACGTCGTGCATCTCGCCCGCTTTCTGCACGCTGAGGACGGGACCCACGAAGTGCCGCCGTCGGCCCTGTTTCCCGCGCCAAAGGTTCGCCCTCTGCCCTACATCTACACGTGTGGCGAACTGGCGCAGATCATCGAGGCGGCACGCCGGCTGCGACAGACCTACCCGCTCCGGCGTGAGGTTTATGCGACGCTCCTCGGACTGATCGCTGCAACCGGGCTGCGGATATCAGAGGCGCTTGGTCTCCGGTTCGGCGATCTGCAGCCCGACGGCGTGTTGCTGATCCGGCGAACAAAGTTCGGCAAGCGTCGCCTCGTGCCCCTGCATCCGACGGTGGCCGACGCACTCGACCACTACCTCGAACGGCGCTGCAGATTGCCGGTGGTGGACGACCACGTATTCCTTTCGACGAAGGGTCGTCGGCTGCCAGGCAGGACGGTGAATGACACGTTCCGTCGTGTCGTGCGGCTCGCGGATGTCGCCCGTGACCGGGCACGGCCGTGCCGGATCCACGACCTTCGGCATACGTTCGCGACGAGATCCCTGGAGCAGTGCTCGACACGCCGCGAGTCCGTCTCGCGCCACGTTGTCGCGCTGGCGACCTACCTGGGGCACACCGACATCGTCCACACCTATTGGTATCTGGAGGCGACGCCGGAGCTGATGATCGATATCGCCACCGCAGCCGAGGCGCTGATCGCCGGGAGGGACGCATGACGCCGATCGCCCCCTTGATCACCGCCTTCCTGCGCGAACACATGCCGGCCGAGCGAGGCTACAGCCCCAACACTTGTGAGACCTACGCGCACGCCTTTCGGCTGTTGTTCGTCTTTGCCAGCGAGCGCGTCCGACAACGACCCTCCCAGCTCTGCCTCGAGCACATCGACGCCGCCCTCGTGCTCGACTTCCTGGCCCACATCGAGCAACAGCGTGGCAACGGTGCTACGACCCGCAACGCCCGGCTCGCCGCGATCAAGGCTTTCATGCGGTATGTTGAGCTCCGCGTTCCCGCCGCCTTGCAACAGGTCATGCAGATCCACGCCATCCCGACAAAGCGTCATGACCAAACGCTGGCGCGGCACCTCACGACGGATGAGGTGCGGCTGATCCTCGACACCCCGGACCCGACGACGCGGCTCGGCATCCGGAACCGCGCCATGCTGCACCTTTGTTTCGCGTGCGGGTTGCGCGTCTCCGAACTGGTCGGCCTCCCTTTGGCGCACGTCTCCCTGCACCGTGCGCCCAGCATCCGTGTTCACGGAAAAGGCCGCAAGGAGCGGTCCCTGCCGCTTTGGAAGGAAACAACCACCGACCTGCGCGCTTGGCTGGCGATACGCGGACCCGCCCGCGTTCCGGAACTCTTCGTCAACGCAGAAGGCGCCGCGATGACGCGGGCTGGGTTCGAATACATCCTCGACAAACACACGCGTGCCGCTGCCGCCAAGCACCCCGAGTTGGCCGGACGCTCCGTCTCGCCTCATCAGCTTCGGCACAGCTGTGCCATCATGATGCTCCAGGCCACCCGCGACATCCGCAAGGTGGCCTTGTGGCTTGGCCATGCCGACGTGCGCACCACAGAAATCTACCTCAAGCTCGATCCGTCGGAGAAGCTGGAGGCGGTCGAGGCGGTCCTGCCGCCCGCGTTGCGCCGCGGGCGGTTCAAGGCACCGGACGCGCTGATTGCCTCTTTACTCGATCCCCAAACATCGGATCGGGGCACAAAAGCCTTGTCGTAGCATCACCGACGTAGAAGGCCTTCACTGCCGCCTGGCATTATGCGGAGCATCTTGCCGCCAAACTCCAGGTCAGGCCTGCAGTCCGGCAGCACCACTCCGCATAACCGCGGGCTCCACATAATCAGCAGGTATGCGGTGCACCGCATACTGCTGAGTTCGAGAGGGAGCTGACAGTCGAGCGCATCCGCTCCGGCATCGCGGCCGCCAAGGCCCGCGGCAAGAAGCTGGGTCGCCAGCCTGGGCAGCGGCCGAAGTCGGACCGGCTCGCCCCAAAGGTGCTGGCCCTCGTGGCAGAGGGCCGCAGCTACCGCCTGGTCGGGCGCGAGGTCGGACTGAGCAAGAACACCGTGGCCGGGATCGTGCGGCGGAACAGGGCGTCATGACGAGCTTCGAACCCGCAGTCCTGCCCGCCAGCTACGCAACGGCATCGTCGGAAGCGGTCGCGGCCTTTGCTGCTGCGCACTACGACCTGGGCGGCCTGCCGGTCTGCACGCTGCTGAACCGCGGCTTCAACGACGCCTACGCGCTGCACACGGACAGGGGCGAGCACTTCGTGCTGCGGCTTTCTGGCCGCCGCGCCCGCGGCCCAGCCGACGTCGCAGCCGAGACGGCGTTCCTGGCCTATTTGGACGGTGCCGGCGTGCCAGTCGCGGCTGCGGTTCCGGAGCGCGACGGCGCGCTGTTCACGACCGCCCTCCTGCCGGATGGACCGCACGCCGCCGTGCTGTTTCGTTACGCGGAAGGGCGCCGGCCGGACCTCGACGCGCCAGAGGACGCGCGCGCCCAGGGCGTGACCTTGGCCCGGCTGCACCAGGTTGCGGCCGGCTTCCCAGACCGTGACGCCGGCCGCTACCGGCTGGACCTCGATCACCTGTTGCATCGGCAGGTCGCGGCGGTGCTTGCACTCGACCTCGACGCGCAGCAGGCCCGGCGCGACCTCTCGGCATTCGCGGCGCGCCTCGCCGACACCGTGGGCCGCATTGACCCCGAGTTGACGCGCACGCGCTGCCACGGCGACTGCCACGGGCTGAACGCCCGCATCGCCACAAGTGGACTGCACGTGGGGCAGGCGGTGTTCTTCGACTTCGACGACGGCGGGTATGGATACCTGGCGTATGACTTGGCCGTGCACCTTTGGGCGCAGGTGTCGTTCGGGCGCCGACGGCACGCGATGTGGCACGCTTTCCTGGACGGCTATCGATCCA
>JAYUCA010000548.1:0-7513 GCA_043740535.1 Rhodospirillales bacterium
GATTCTCGTTCGTCCACATCGGGCGGCTCCTGCGAATCGGACCGCCGCCATGGAATCACAAGCGACTCCGTTGATTCAAGATGTTATGGGACAGACACTCAAGGTTAAAGCTTGGGTGTCTGAAGGATACGCGGCTGGAGTGCTCGCATGCCGCGTTCGCTATGCAGACCGTCTGCGAAGCGGCTTTGCCGGATGGCTGGCAGCTTCGGATCCAGTTGCCGGGGCGTTGTTTGCCTTTCGACAAATCAACCCTCGTCAACCAATCCGCGCCATCAACCGCGATACGCTCGTATGGGTCCAGACCCGCCCCGCTCGCGGCGTCGGCACGCCCCGTTTAGTGAGCGCGTGAGCGAGCCCAGCCATGGTCGAAATACCCTCGCCCCGGAGCCGCTCGACCTCGAACCAGAGCCGATGCGCCGTTTGGTCGGCCCGCTCGGCCCGAGACGTGGCTGCCGCAGCCGCACAGGGCGGCACTGAAGGCCGGTACCCCCGGTCACCGCCCAGCACGGCGCCACGCGCCTTGGCAGCCGCTAGCGCCGCCCGTGTGCGCTCGCTGATCAGCTCCCGCTCTTTTTGCGCCATGGCGGCGTAAACCCGCATCATGAGATCGTCCGCGCCGGGCATGTCGGCCGCCCGGACCGAATAGCCGTCCTCCAGCAGCTGCGACAGCGTGTGCGCCCGGCGTGTGATCCGGTCGAGCCGGGCCGCCGCCAGCACCGCCCCAAGCTGCCGGCATCGGGCCAGCGCCGCCTGGAACCCGGGCCGACGGTCATCCTTGCCGCTGGCGACGTCGGAGAACTCGGCCACCAGCGTCCAGCCTTGAGCCGCCGCGAATGCGCGCACGCTCGTCTGCTGGGCTTCGAGCCCGAGCCCGCTCTGGCCCTGCTCAGTGGTCGAGACGCGGTAAAGCCCGACGGCGTAGCCGGCGGCGTCATGGCGAAAGCGCATCAACCCGCCTCCGCCACGCGGTAGACGGTGTAGCTGCCGGCGGCTCCCTGCTTGCCGGGACCGATCTGCCGCACACGGTCCAGCACCTCGATCTGCATTCCATTCTTCTTCAGGCCGGCGAAGAAGCCGTGCACCGTGTGTCGGGCCCAGCCGGTCACCTCAATCACGTCGGTAACGGTGGCGCCCTCAACGCGACGGAGAAGGGCGAGAACAGCCGCACGCTTGGTGTCGGCACGAGGTTGGCGCGCCATCGCAGACCCGGCCGATGCGCGACGCTGAGCAAGTGCGGTGCGGAGAGCCTCGATCGCGGCGGGCACGCCAGGGCGGTTTGCGTCGGCGTCGTCCCAGGCTGCAAGAACGGAGTGCGCGGCAACCCAAAGCGTGGGCCGTTGCTGACCTGTTTTCGGCGCGACGATCGTTGCGCCGGGCTTGCTTGCCGGCTCGACCCCAAGAGGTTCGGCGAGCGACGGCTCCAGCTGCCGCAATCCGACCGTCGCGACGTCCGCGCCCACCGCGCACAGTCCGGCCTCCGTGGCCTGCAGGACATACCGCGCGCCGTCCTCCGCCGTTCGCCAAACAGGCTGATCGTCATCTGCGACGATCTCTGCAAGCAGCTCGCTCTTGATCATGGACAGCACCACCGAGCGCTGAGCTGCGATGGGCAAACGCGCGGGGGGCACGGCGAAATGGTTCGGCTGTTCGGCCGCGTTCAGGAGAACGTCTCGGGCTGTGTCGGACAAGGTCATTGGAGCGATCCGGTGCGGCGCCCGTTCATTCGAGGCCGCTACCGAGACGAGCCCCAAAGCGGGGCGCGGTGTGCGGGCGTGGCTCCACGCTTCGCTCTGTCGCGGGTCGAATGCAAGCCGTTCCGGCATGGCGTCAGCGGAGCCGAACCCTGTTACGGTAACGCTGTATGCCGGCCCCGCCCTCTGCCCAGAGAATGTTGGTAGCCGGTTCCTATCGCTGCTCCAGTTCGGCCGTAGTCGAACTCTCTCCCGCCCCCATCATTCGTGCAAGATGCCCAGCGTTGACTGGGGTTCGAGCGTAAAACCTTGATGGTCAAGATGCGGAATGAGCGCTTGAAATCGTCTCCGAATGGCGCTTTGTCGCCGGACCTTGAGGGTCGGGAGATTGAGACCCAAGCTTTAGTAACGCGTAAATACAATGGCCTATTATAGGGCGACCTTTGTTGAAGTCGGGGTGGCGACCGATGGGGTGAGGAAACTGGGGCTGAATTTGTGGGCACGAGTTCGAAGCGCGTGCTTCGATGCATGATCAACCGCTTTGCGCTCATCTCGGTCAATCAAACTGATCGAGCCGCGGCCCGAAAACCGGCGTCCGAGGCGATGCAAAATAAGCGCTCTGTATTGCAGTTTAGGCAGACCGCATCCAGCAATTGGCGGTCATGGAAACAACGTGACGCATCAGCGTCTCAAACCTGATCTGCGGGTGGGGTTGGCCCTTCCGCAGCAGGGGTCGATCCGCTGCTGCATTGCCGGCAAAGCGGGCAGTCCGAGGAGCGGACGGTATTTGCGGCGCAAGGTCTCGACGCTGGCCTTCATCGACCGCGCACCGCGGTTCAGGCGCGCGTGACGGACAGAGCCGTGAGCCGCCAGTCGTGAACGGGCAGCGGAGCCGGCCGCAGCAGGCGCTCGTAGAAGCCGACCGGCCAGCGCACGCCGTCGCGAGTCGTGTGGGCGAAGGTATCGACCTCGGCAACCGCGTTGCGCGTGCCGGCCAGGCCGTCGAGCGAGAACCGGACGCGGCGCATCAGGCGCTCGGTTCGGTCGATATAGAGCGCGAGCTGGTCTGTGTCGGACAGACCGATGCCCGGGGTCAGGGTCACGCGCAGCACGTCGCAGTCATGGGTGGCGCCGTCGACGGTGATGCGCTCCGGGGCCATGAGCGCCAAGGCGGCACGGCGCGGCGTCCAGACACCGGCAAGCAGCATGGGGCCCAGCAGGAACAGGGCATAGCCGTCTGCGACCAGGGCGGCGGCGGCCCGCTTGTCCGGGTCCTGGGATTCCTCGCCGTTGAACCAGACGCGGATCGTGCCGGGGGTGGTCGCAGACCAACGACGTTCGACGCGCTTCTGCCCTTGCGATCCCACATGCAGCTGGTCGATCACCCCCTCCCGCAGCCGCAGGTGCTCCTCCGAGCCACCGCGGAAGCCTGCGTCGATCAAGGCGGGCTGCAGGCGGGCGACCAACGGGCGCCATTCCCCTTCATAGCCCACGGCGATCGCACCCAGGCCTTCAAGCGCCGCCCGGCCATGGGCGTCGGCGCTGGCATGGAGAAGGGCGTCGGCTGCGGCGCCGGTGTTGTCGTCGGGCACCGGCGGGAACGGCACGGCGCACGCCGCCAGGGCCAGGGGCGTCAGGAGAAGGGACCGGCGAGGAATCATGTCGTTGGCCTCGTTGCTGGAAGGCCGGGGTGGCGCTGCCCGGCAGAAGTTCTCATCGCGGGTCTCGATCAATCGGAAGGGCTCGGCAACCGCCAGCGCCGCGCCACGCCCATACCGGGCGCTGCTGGAGGCGTCCCCACCCCTACCTGTATTAAACGACCCCCACCAGGACCGGTCGGCCCAGGCCGGTATGGACGAACAGACAGTCGTGTTCCAACTACACGAATATTCCCCATAGCGAGGCGCCCGTGCCCGAACTGCTCATCTGCATCACGTTCGACTACGACAACGTGTCGTCCACGATCGCGCGGGGCGCGACCACGCCCACGCTGCTGTCGCGCGGCGAGTTCGGCCTGGTGGGCGCACACCGCATCCTGGACCTGCTGCGGGTCGAAGGCGTGCCATCCACCTGGTTCATCCCAGGGCACACGATCGAGAGCTACCCGGCCAGTGTCGCAACCATACGGGATGCAGGATGCGAGATCGGGCATCACGGTTGGACCCACAGGGTCCCGGCGACGCTCACCCGCGACGGCGAGGAAGAGGAGTTGGTGCGCGGCCTGGAAGCGATCCACACGCTCACGGGCAAGGCGCCGGCGGGCTATCGCTCCCCCGCGTGGGATCTGAGTCCGCACTCGGTGGAGCTGTTGCTGAAGTACGGCTTTCAATACGACAGCAGCCTGATGGGCCACGACACGCTGCCGTATCAGGTGCGTCAGGGCGACAAGGTGACGCTGCTGCAGCCGATGGTGTTTGGCGCGGACACCAGCCTGGTCGAACTGCCGATCCACTGGTCGCTCGATGACTACCCGCATTTCGAGTACTCGCGCTCAGAGGCGGGGATCATGCCCGGGCTGATGAACGCCGGGCTGGTGCTGGAGAACTGGCTGGGGGATTTTGCCTGGATGAAGCGCATGGCGGCCTGGGGCGTGCTGACCTACACGTTCCACCCGCACATCATCGGTCGCGGCCACCGGATGCTGGTTCTGGAGCGGCTGATCCGCGGCCTGCGGGACCAGGGCGCAACCTTCGTGACCATGGAAGGTGCGCTGGCGGCCTACCGCCGGGAATTCCCGACCGGTCACAGCTTACGGGGTATCTAGGACATGACTGCGGATTTCACCGGACACGGCGTCGTCGTCACGGGCGCACTGGGCATCTACGGCACTTGGATTGCCGACGCGTTCGCCCGCGCTGGGGCCAAGCTGTGCCTGACCGACCGCGACGCGTCCGCGCTGGAGGGGCGTTTGGCCGCCTCGGGCGCTGCTGAGGGCAGCTTCGTCCACGCCGCCGATATCACGGATGACGCGGCCCTCGCCGGGTTGGTGGCCACGGTGGGCGAGCGTTGGGCCGCGGCGGACATCCTGGTCAACAATGCGGGGGTTTACCCCAGCGGCTTTCTGCTGGACATCGATGCGGCGGAATGGGACCGGATCATGGACATCAACGTGCGGGCGCCGTTCCTGCTGACCCAGGGGCTGACGACGCAGATGATCGCGGCGGGCCGGACGGGTTCGGTGATCAACATCTCGTCCGGCGCCGCACACAAGATGCGCCGTTCGGTGGTACCCTACTGCCTGTCCAAGACGGCGCTCGACCGGTTGACCAAGGGCTTCGCGATCGAACTGGCGCAGTATGGCATCCGGGTGAACGCCGTGGAGCCCGGCTTCGCGGCCGGCAGCACGGCAAGCCCGCTGACCGAGGAGCATGTTCGGCAGACCGCCGCCGGAATTCCGTTGGGCCGGGTGTCCGGCCCCGAGGATGCGGCCGGGGCCGTGCTGTACCTGTGTTCGGCGGCAGCGTCCTACATCACAGGCGCATCGATCGCCGTGGATGGCGGAAACTCGATCGGGTCACTGGTGGTCCATCAGGCGAAGAAGCAGCCGCTGTAGCAGGCTGCTGAAGAAGGCTACTCAAAGGGGGTCTGGCCATGACGATATTCAAGGGCTGGCCTTTTCCGCAAAATGGCACGCCGCCATAGACCCCCCCACCGGGCGCCAAACCGGCTCCTCCACGCTGCAGATCGACTGCGCCATCGGGCAACGCGTGTGGAACCGGCAACCTGGAGGCGGCCGGGCCGGGCTTGGGATTTCGCCCCTGAGCGGCACGCGTGGCTTGGCGCGCTGCGAGGCCGGGTCGGGCTCCGGCACGGCCAGCAGCAGCCCCCGCGTGTAAGGATGGCGCGGCGCGGCGTACAGCGCATCGCGCGGCGCAAGCTCCACCAGGCGCCCCAGATACATCACCGCGACCCGGTCGCACACGTGCCGGACCACCGCCAGGTCATGCGACACAAACAGGGTCGCCATGCCGTGGGTCCGCTGCAGGGCGACCAGCAGATTGAGGATCTGTGCGCGCACGCTTACGTCGAGCGCGCTGACGGGCTCGTCGCACACCAGCAACGCCGGGCGCAGCGCCAGGGCGCGGGCGATCACGATACGCTGGCGCTGCCCACCGGAGAACTGATGCGGGTAGCGGCTGGCGTGCTCCGGCCGCATCCCGACCTCGTCCAGCAGCGCCGCCACCTGGTCCCGCAAGGCTGCACCCCGTGCCAATCCGCGCACCAGCAGCGGTTCGCCGATGGCCTCCCCGACCGTCATGCGGGGATTGAGCGACGTCGCGGAATCCTGGAAGACCATCTGCATCTGCGCCCGTGCGGCCCGCACTGTGCGGCGGTCCGCTCCGGCGATCTCGACCCCCGCCACGACGACTGAGCCGCGTGTCGGCGCCTGCAAGCCGACCACGGCGCGCGAGACGGTGGATTTGCCACAGCCGCTCTCGCCAACCAGCCCGAGCGTCTCACCGGGCTGGATCGTGAGCGACACGCCATCCACCGCCCGGACGGGTGGCCCGTTGCGGGCAGGGAAATGCACCGCGAGGTCGGACACGACCAACGCGGTCATGCGACCTGCTCCGCATGCCAGCAGGCGGAAAGCTGGCTCTCGCCGACGTCTCGCAACGGCGGCTGTTCGACGCGGCACCGATCGCCAGCCAGCGGGCACCGATCGGCGAAACGGCAGCCCTGCGGGAAACGACCGGGAAGCGGCACCTGCCCGGCGATCACGGCCAGCTCGGACTTGGGCGTATCCGTCAGCCGTGGCAGCGCCGCAAGCAGCAGTGCGGTGTAGGGGTGGCGTGGGCGTGCAAAGACCTGCCCCGTGTGGCCGGTCTCGGCGATCCGGCCGGCATACATCACGGCTACCCGGTCGGCGATGTCGGCCACCACGCCCATGTCGTGCGTGATCAGGATCATGGCGGTGCCGAGGCGCCGCTGCAGGTCTTTCAGCAAGTCGAGCACCTGGGCTTGCACGGTCACGTCGAGTGCGGTGGTCGGCTCGTCGGCGATCAGCAGTTGCGGCTCTGCGGCGAGTGCAATGGCGATCATCGCGCGCTGGCGCATGCCGCCGGAAAGCTGGTGCGGGTAGGCATCGAGGCGCCGCGCCGGATCCGCGATGCCGACCGAATGCAGCAGTGCCTCGGCACGCTCGCGCTCCTCTTTGCGCGGTACCACGCAGTGCTGGCGCAGCGATTCGGTGATCTGCAGCCCGATGGTGAGCAGCGGGTTCAGTGCGGTCATCGGCTCCTGGAAGATCATCGCCATGCGGCGGCCGCGAAGGGCGCGCATGCGATGACCGTCGAAGCCGGCGATCTCCTCGCCGCCCAAGCGGATGCTTCGTGCGGTGGTGCGTGCGCCGCGCGGCGCGAGCCCGAGCAGCGCCAAAGCAGTCATGCTTTTTCCGCTGCCGGATTCCCCGACCAGGCACAGCGTTTCGCCGGCGGCGACATCGAGATCGAGGTCGTACAGGATTTGCTTGGTGCCGCTGGGTGTGTGCAGCACGAGGTTCAGGCCCCGCACGGACAACAGGGGTTCGCTCGGGTTCATCGTTCGCGCAATCTCGGGTTGAGCACTTCGTTGAGGCCGTCTCCCACCAGGCTGATGGCCAGCACCGAAGTGAAGATGGCCGCACCGGGCATCGTGGTGGCCCACCACGCGTCGAGCATGTAGGGTCGGTTGCCGCCGATCATCAGGCCCCAGCTCATCACGTTCTGGTTCGACAGGCCGAGAAAGCTCAGGCCGCTTTCGAACAGGATGGCGGCGCCGATGGTCAGCGTGGCCGAGATCACCAGCGGCGGCATGGCCGCCGGCAGGATCACGCGCCAGAT
>JAYUCA010000549.1:0-4706 GCA_043740535.1 Rhodospirillales bacterium
GACAGCCCGGCCAGAGCCAGATCGTCACGGGAGTAGACATTGGCGACAAGCGGACGTTCGTCGCCGTTCACCAGAAGGAACATCGGCCGCTCGGCCAGGTCGATCCGCAACCACCCGCTCAGGTATGTCGTGGTGACCACGTCGATGTAGCCAACCTCCATGCACGTCGCTCCCGTCCTGTAGGCCCGGATCGCTCGGGGCGGTCCCCGAGGCAAGCCTGACGATTTCGTGATTACAACACACGGCTTGCCTCTCGCAAGGTGCGGAATGCCCTGGGGCAGATCACGCGAAGTGATCGTCAGCACGTCACACATGAGGAAAATAAAAGACGATGCCATCCGCCAGCACTGACCCTGGCACGAGCATTAAAATGGATCGGGATCGCATGCGCCCGATGGGAATTAAACACTGGCGGCATAGATCACGCGACCGATGACCTGGCTTGAAACTGTCAATCTCTTGAAAGGCGTCCTTCGAATCGGGGCCAGGCGCTGCATCGAAATCATCACATGAATTGACAATCCATAGCCTTGCGCCCTCTCGCCATGCATTCCCCGGTTTGTTAGACGATTTCGAATGAACTTACGCCTCTGTTTGGGCGCTTGGGTTATGTCGCGGGTGTGGTCGGGCCGATGGTTTTTCACGTTGCCGCCCGGTCGCGCCGAGTATGTGACGAAAGTTTGACGACATTTGTTATTCGGCACCCGTTCCGCTTGCACATCTGATGGGGATGTGGTTAACGTGATGCCACGAGCAGCGATCTGGTCGGCAGGAACGGTTCCTGCCACCGCAGAATGAGGAGTATTTCGCGATGAAGAAATTGGCTTTCCTGAGTCTCCTGGGTGCGGTGGCGTTCACTGCCCAGGCGAGCGCTGCGGTGATCACTGGCGTGTCGGCGACCGCTTCGAGCACCGTGAACGGGTTCGATCGCGGCCCGGCGCACGCGGTCGATGGCTCGGGTTACGCCGCCGGGCCGGGCTTCGTTTCGACCAACCCGGATGGCACGATGTGGCTGTCGAACGGCAACGGTGCCTTGGGCGGCACGGCCGATGCGTCGCCGTTCATCATCTTCAACCTCGGCTCTCTGTATAACGTGACCAGCGTGTCGGTCTGGAACTACAACGAGACGGGCAATCTGAACGCTGGCGTCAAGACCGGCACTCTGTCGTATTCGACGAATGGCGTCAGCTACACCACGCTTGGGTCGCCCTTCACCCTGAGTGCTGCGCCTGGCGCGAACAACGTCAACTTCTCGCAGGCACTCCCCTTGGGTGTTTCCGCGCAGTTCATCGAGTTCTCGAACCTGAAGAACCAGGTTGGCGATACGTCTGGTTTCGTTGGCCTCAGCGAAGTGGTGTTCTCCGGCGCGGTCCCAACGCCTGGCGTTCCTGAGCCGGCTTCCCTGCTGCTGCTGAGCGCCGGTCTGGCCGGGCTGGCCGCAGGCCGGGCCCGCGCTCGCGCCCGCTGAACCGACGCTCTCCTCGTGAAGACCCCGGGCAGCGATGCCCGGGGTTTTTTTATGCCGGTCTGGCGTGCCTTTACAGCTTGCTGAGGGGTGCTACGTCTTGGCCTGCGGCCAACGGTAACGAGGAGCGTCCTCATGGTTGATGCCCGTCTGCGCACCGCCCTCGACGCCGGGGCCCTTGTGATCGCACCCGGCGTGTTCGACATGATTTCGGCCCGGGTCGCGGACGGCATGGGGTTCACCGCGCTGTACGCCACCGGGTTCGGCATGGTGGCGTCCGACCTCGGCATCGCGGATGCCGGGGTCGCCACCTATTCGGACATGGTCCGCCGCGCCGGGGCCATCGCCCAGGGCAGCCGCACCCCGGTCATCGCCGATGCAGACACCGGGTATGGCGGGCTTCTCAACGTGCGCCAAACCGTCCGTGGCTACGAGGCCGCCGGCATCGCCGCCATCCAGATCGAGGACCAGGAGAGCCCGAAGAAATGCGGCCACACCCCCGGCCGCACGGTCATTCCGGCCGAGGATATGGCGCTGAAGATCGAGGTCGCCGTCGAAGCAAGACAGAATCGTGACATGCTCATCATCGCCCGCACCGACGCCCGGACGACGTTGGGCCTTGATGAGGCGATCCGGCGCGGCAACCTGTACGCGAAGGCCGGGGCCGACGTCATATTCGTCGAAAGTCCGGAATCCGTCGACGAGTTGGACCGCATCGCGCAGGAGGTGAAGGCCCCCAAACTCGTCAACAACGTGGAAGGCGGCCGAACCCCGATCCTGTCCCGGGAGAGGCTGACCGCGCTCGGCTTCTCCATCGCCATCTACCCGGCCATCGGCTTCCTGGCCGCCGCCGCCGCGTATCAGCGCGTCTACGGCCACCTGCTGCACCAGGGCGACAGCAACGGGCTGCCAGCGCAGGAAAGCTACGGCTTCGCGCCCATGTGCGAGCTGATGGGCTTCCCGGAGATCTGGGCGTTCGAGAAGCGGTGGGCCCGATGATGACCGCGCACGACGCGGGCGAGCCGGCGCCATACGCAGACCTGATTACGCTGGATCAGGCCGTGTCGGCCACGCCGATCCCGAACAGCCAAGCAGCGTAGGCGGCCCGGGCCAGGGACCGGGCCAGGGACCGTGCCCGAAGCCGCCACAGGTCCGTTCCGCCGCCTGATCCCCTTCGTGGTCGCGTTCGGGTTCCTGATGGAGCAGTTGGACGCCACCATCATCACGACCGCCATTCCGGACATGGCGATCAGCCTGCACGAGACCCCGCTGCGACTGAACCTCGCCATCACCAGCTACGTGTTGAGTCTGGCGATCTTCATCCCGATCAGCGGCTGGTTCGCGGATAAATTCGGCATGCGCAACGTCATCTGCGCCGCGTTCCTGCTGTTCACCGTGGGGTCCGCGCTGTGCGGCATGGCCGACAGCCTGCCGATGCTGGTGCTGACCCGCATCCTGCAGGGGCTGGGGGGCGCCATGATGAACCCGGTCGGGCGGCTGATCCTGTTCCGGTCATTCCCGAAGGACCAGTTGATCCGGGCGATGAGCTATGTGGCCATCCCATCCATGGTGGGGCCGACGCTGGGGCCGCTGCTGGGCGGCGTCATCACGACCTATGCGGACTGGCGCTGGATATTCCTGGTCAACATCCCCTTCGGGCTGGTCGCCATCGTGATCGCCTGGCTTTCGGTGGACAACACGCGCACCAGCGCGCCGTCGCGGTTCGACCTGCCGGGCTTTCTGCTGGTGGGGGCCGGGCTGGTGCTGCTGCAGGTGGTGCTGGAGACGGCGGGCCGGGGCGAGGTGTCGTGGCTGGCCGAATCGAGCCTGTTCGCGGCCGGCGGGGCGGCGCTGCTGGCCTTCGTCTGGTACGGCCGGCGGCGGGCCGCACCGGTGCTGGACCTCGGGCTGTTCGGCATCCGCGCCTTCCGCATCGGGTCGCTGTGGGGCGGGCTGAGCCGGATCGGCATCAACGTGCCGCCGTTCCTGTTGCCGCTGATGTTCCAGGTGGGATTCGGGCTGACCCCGGTGCAAAGCGGCAGCCTGACCTTCGTCATCAGCATCGCGGCCGTCGTCATCCGGCCGATCACCGCGCGGCTGCTGGGTTTGCTGGGGTTCCGGCGGCTGCTGCTGGCCAATTCCGTGGCGTCGGCGGCGATGATCGGGGTGTTCGGGCTGTTCGACGCATCGACCTCCCACGTTGTGCTGGTGGGCGCCATGATGCTGTTCGGCGTGGTGCGGAATACCCAGTTCAACGCGGTGCAGCTTCTCAGCTACACCGACGTGCCGCCGACCCGGCTGAGCCAGGCGACCAGCCTGGGCGGCGTGATCCAGCAGCTCACGATGGGGATCGGCGTGTCGTTGAGCGCCGGGGTGCTGGCGCTGCTGGGCGGCACGGACGGGCAGCCGACGGTGCGGGAGTTCCAGCAGGTGTTCCTGCTGACGGCATTGCTGCCGCTGCTCGCGATGCCGGGGTTCCTGCCGTTGCGGCCCGAGGACGGGGCGGAAGTCAGCGGGCGGCGGAGGTCGTCACCGTAGAGGACGGATCTCCAGCCGGTCGAACCGGGTCACGCTGTCCGCCTTGGTCCACAGCGCGACCTTTCCCGCCCCCGGGATGCTGCGGTCGGTCGCAGTGAACAGGTCGGTCCCGTCGAAACTGATCTGGAACCGGTCGCCGTCCGCCTTGATGCCCAGCGTGTGCCAAACACCGGAGGTGACCTTGGCGGCGGCGCCCTTTATCTCGCGACGGGCGCCGTTGACGACCCGATAGAAATTCACGTTGTCCTCCAGCGCGTTGGCGCGGACAAGCAGGTAGTTGTCGGCATCGGCGAGGCGGATGGCGATCCCCCCGGCCTGGTCCGTCCGGCCGGCCACAGGCTTGAAGCGCACGGTCACGGCGACGTCCGTCGCGGCCGTTCCCTGCACGATGGCGAGCGGATAGCGGTAGTCGGTCGGGTCCGCGCCGGTCTGCGCCAATGCCATGCCGCCCTCGGCGGACGGATCGGCCACCACCTCCCACACCGCGGGCGCGCCACGGCCGGTTCGCGCGGCCGCGAAGCCCTCGGGCAGCGCGCCGGGCCGCAGCGCCGCAAGCGGGCGGATCGGCGGGGCCTGGCCATGGGCGGCGAATGGCGCTGCCCCGATCAGCAGGGCGATCGTCAGGCGGCGACGAATGAGGGTCATAGCCCGGCGATCCCACGCAACACGAACCCGGCCCCCGCCGCGATGCCCAGGGTCGGCA
>JAYUCA010000550.1:0-1616 GCA_043740535.1 Rhodospirillales bacterium
CTCGCCCAGGATCGGCGCGCCGTCTATGTCGATGTTCATGGCTGCCCAGCTTCGCACGACATGAACAGGAGCGAGCGCCGGCAGCACGGAAAGTGCGGCGAAGCAGTTGCCTTCCAGGCTATCGCGCAACGGGCGTGGGCGGTGGTGAACAGGGTCTAGGGTTGCGGTCCAGCCGCCGCCGATAAGGAAGGCGCCGTTCGATGCCTGTTTCAAGGTGAGGTGCCGGCCGGCGTGGGCCACGAGGCCGCGGACCAGTGCGGGACCCGGTTCTGTCACGAGCATCTGCAGCGGCGCGCCAAAGACGGGAATGTCATGGCCGAGCATTGCGCCGATGCGAGCGGCAAAGGCGCCGGCGGCGTTGACCACGCGGCCGGCGCGCAGCGGGGTGCGGCTGGTGTGAAGCAGAAAGCCGGTTCCCGTCCGCTCGATGCTGCGGAGACTGGTGCGCTCGAATACGCGGGCGCCGAGTTTTCGGGCAGCGACGAGAATGGCGTGCGTGGCGACGAGCGGGTTGATCTTGCCCTCCTGCGGGCACCAGGCGGCCCCGACCAGCTGTTGTGCCAGGTGCGGCTCGCGCCGGCGCAGTTCCCCGGCATCGATCACGTGGCTGTCGATGCCGTGGCGGCGTTCGACAATCGTTTTGGCATCGAGGAAGCGAAGCTGCGCACTGGTTTCCGCCACCATGACGCCGCCGGTGATATGGATGTCGAAGGCGGCCCCGGTCTCTCGTTCCAGTTCCTGCCAGAGTGCCACGGAGTCGCGTTGCAGTGGCAAGGTCGCTGCCGCCAGCGAGCCGCCGGCGACCGCCCCGTCGGAATGGTCGAACGACAGAAGCTGCACGTGCAGGCTGCCGGCGTTGCCGCCGGAGGCCATGGCGTTGGCGAAGCCCGAGTCGATAACGACGACGTCGTGGCCAGCTTTGGCGAGATAGTATGCGGTCGCAAGCCCGGCTATGCCGGCTCCGACGATGACGGTGGCAGCCTCGCGGATCGGCAAAGCGCCCAGGTCTGGCGTCCGGTCGGGCGGCAGCAACGCGCGCGCGTGGCCGCGCCATTCGGGTTGTTCCACGGCGAGCGCCGCGATCGGGATCGGGCGGAGCGGCATCTGCGGGGCGATGAGGTCGGCTTCGCTCGCAGGCGACAGGCCAAGGATGGCGGGGAGGTGGTGCAAGCAATCCCGCCCCTGGCACCGCCCCATTCCGGCGCGGGTGAGGCGTTTGAAGGTGGCGATGTCGTGGATGTGCTGGGCGTGGGCGGCGGCCTGGAGTTTTCCCAACGTCAGTGCTTCGCAGCGGCAGATGATCGTCTCCGCAGCGGGCGGCAGCAGGGCGGCGGAAGCCGGGCCTGCCTTGGTTCGCGCGCGCCCGGCGCGTAAGACGACGCGCCTGGCGTTTCTTGTGTCGATGGCTGGACGTTCGGCGCGGCGGGCGATCGCTGCGGCCGCCAGAAGCCCTTGTGCGGCCGCGGCCTCGCTTCGCGTTCCCGCGGCAGCACCGATGACAAAGACGTCGGGCAGCGAGGTGGCGCCGTGCTGCTCGGCCCTGACCACAGGGCCATGGGGGCCGACGTCGTGCGCGCAGCCAAGCAGCCGTGCGAGGTCCGCGCGGGGGGCGACAG
>JAYUCA010000551.1:0-20330 GCA_043740535.1 Rhodospirillales bacterium
GCCATGCGCCGCAACGACGAGCATTGGGGCGACAAGAGCATCTGGCGGACCGTCGATTACCGCTACGTGTCGAACCCCGCCGCCCGCACCGCCGCGCTGCTGGCCAATGATGTGGATGTGATCGACAAGGTCTCGGTCGCCGACGTCGCCAAGCTGCGCGACAGCCCGGAGGTCCGCGTCTACGCCTATCCCGGCCTGCGCGCGATGATCCTGCAGCCGAGCTTCACCCCGGGCCCCAACCGCTTCGTGACCGGGGCCGACGGCAAGCCGCTCGACCGCAACCCGATCGGCGACGTCCGCGTCCGCCGCGCCCTGAACCTGGCCATCAACCGCCCCGCCTTGGCCGACCGGCTGATGCAGGGCGCCGCCAACGCCGCCAGCCAACTGATGCCCGCAGGCACGTTCGGCTACGACCCCGCCGTCCCGCTGCCCGCCTTCGACCCCGATGCCGCCCGCAGGCTGCTGGCCGAAGCAGGCTATCCCCAGGGCTTCAACCTGGTGATGCACATCCCGGTCGACCGCTATGTCGCCGGCAGCGAGACCGCGCAGGCGGTGGCGCAGATGTGGAGCCGCATCGGCGTCCGCACGACGATCGAGACGCTGACCTGGACCATCTATTCCAGCCGCGTCAACAAGGCCGAGTTCGCCATGACCATGATCGCCTGGGGCAACGGCACCGGGGAAAGCAGCTACGGCATACTCAGCATCCTGGCGACGCAGGACGCCGCGAAAGGCCAGGGCGCCGGCAACTGGGGCCACTACAGCAGCCGCGCCGTCGATGACGCGCTGGAGCGGGCCACCAGCACCTTCGACCCGGTGGAGCGCGAGGCCATCCTCCGCCGGGCAGCGAAACAGGTCGATGAGGACGTGGCGATATTGCCGCTGTATCATTACCAGAACATCTGGGCGGCCCGGAAAGGCCTGGTGGTCAAGCCCCAGAACAGCGACCGCACGCTCGCGTCCATGGTGACGCTGGAATAGGACAGGACCAGCCAGGATGACCCCCGAAACGCAGATCCTCCTCAGCGGCGCGCTGACCTTCGGCGTTCCGCTGGCCTTCGCGGTGCGGGAACTGGTCGTGTTGCGCCGCCCCCCGCGCGGCGGCGGCGGCGGCGGCGGCCCGCCGGCCCCCGCCCCGGCCCCGCCAAAACCGAAACCGCTGCCCGACTGCCTTATCCCGCGGCCCTACGCCCCTGGCTTTCGCCCTTCGGAGAGGGATGCCCCGGCGTTGGCTGACGTGGCCGCGCTGTTCGATGCCCGGCTGGCTTCGACGACCCCAACCAGGGTCCGCGAGAGCGCTGTCTGCGAGGCCCAGGCTGGCGCGAACCACCGGTGAGCGTCCAGGTCGGCAAGGCTTGATCGATGCGCATGCAGGGCTATCGCGCATGGCAAATTCGTCCACGTCCCGTCATGCCCGGGCATCGACCCGGGCATCCACGCGGTTCACGAGGGACCGAGCGAACAGGTTGATTCGTCCCGCTCTCTGGACCGGGGATTGGAGCGGCCGCCGGCGCGTGGAGGGCCGGGCCCATGCCCGGCCATGACGGCATAGCAACGGAATGCGGCCATAGGCGAATCCTCTTGATCAGCGTGGTGTCGCTGCGGTGCGCCCCTCTCCCGGCCGGGACACACGAGGACACCTGACGATCGATAACAAGATGTAAACATTCCCCGCTTAGGGCGCGGCGGCCCCGGCGCCATCCTGCATCGGTCAGACCAAGGGCTGCCGATGGACGCGTTCTCCTACGCCGATCACTGGGTCGAACCGGTCAGCGAGACCCCGGGTCGGCTGTTCCGCCGCGGCTTCGTCTGGATGGCGGTCATCATCGGCCTGACCTTCCTGCTGCCCGTCCTGTATGGCGCCGCGATCGGCATCCATAACAGCGGCGGCGGCCCGCCCTGGACGCTCGACCGTCCGTTGACGGTGTTCCTGTCCGGTCTTGGGCTCGACGCCGGGCTGATCGTCGCCTCGCTGTACCGCGGCCGCGCCGTCGGCGACGGGCGCCTGCGCGACGGGCTGGGCCTCGACCCGATCGAGCGCCCCGGCCTGCTGATCTTCCTGATCCTGGCCTGCATGGCGGTCCCGGCCTTCTACACCCTGATATTCCAGGCGCTGCTGCACGAGCCGCTCGGCTGGCTGCTGCAGGACCGCCTGCACCAGGCCTGGGGCGACGGGCCGCCCACCTCCGTCCGCGTGCTGATCATGACGGTCATCATGGCGCCCATCGCCGAGGAGCTGTTCTTCCGCGGCTGGCTATGGACCGGCCTCAGCCGCCACATGGGGCCCCTGGCCGTCTGCCTCCTCACGGGGATCCCGTTCCTGCTGGCCCACCTGCCCGGCGGATCATACAAGCCCATCATCCTGATCCCCGCCACCATCTTCATCAGCGTTGCCCGCCATTGCTGCGGCGGCATCCGCGCCTCCATGCTGGTGCACGGCTTCAACAACCTGGCCGCCATGGCCTCGTTGCTGGTGATGCACACCATGGTGCGCTGACGGCCGGCGCGGACTTCAGCCGCGCCGCAGCACCCCACGTTCGAGGAAGATGTTCGTGATCTCCTCCTCATGCGCCAGGAACCCGGGATCCCGCCGCGCCTCCAGACCGCGCGCCCGCGCCAGCCCCACCTCGATCACCCGATCGACCCGGCCCGGCCGCGGCGACATCACCACCACGCGGTCCCCCAGCAGCACCGCCTCGTCCACGCTGTGCGTGACGAACAGCACCGTCATCCGCCGGCGCATCCACAGCTGCTCCAGGTCCACCCGCATCTGCTCGCGGGTCAGGGCATCCAGCGCCCCGAACGGCTCGTCCATCAGCAGCAGGCCAGGGTCGTGCACCAGCGCCCGTGCGATCGCCACGCGCTGCTTCATGCCGCCGCTGAGCTGATGCGGGTAGGATTTTGCGAAATCCGCCAGCCCCACCTGGTCCAGCAACTCCATCGCCCGCTCCCGATAGGCCGAAGCCGGCTGGCCGCGCATCTCCACCTGGAACAGCACGTTCTCCAGCGCCGTCCGCCACTCCAGCAGCACCGGCTGCTGGAAGACGATCCCCAGCGCCGTCACCGGGCCGTTCACGATGGCGCCGCCGGCCCTGATCTCACCCTCCGTCGCCGGCAGCAGCCCTGAAACCAGGCGCATCAGCGTGCTTTTGCCGCACCCCGACGGCCCGACGATCGACACGAAATCCCCGTCCTGCACATCGAGGTCCACCGGCGCCAGCGCCTGCACCGCGCCGAACCGCTTCCCCGCCCCTGCGATCTCCAGCTTCATGGCCGTGCCTCCTGCTTTGTCTTCATGGGCCCCGGGGGCCATATCGCCGCCAGCACGGCCGCCGCACGCTCCAGCGTCGCCGCCAGTCCCGGGATCCGCTCCGCCCCGATCCGCAACGACGGCCCGGCGACCGAGACCGTGCCCAGCGCATTCCCGCCCGCAACCACCGCCACCGCCACCGCCGTGATCCCCAGCTCCGCCTCCTCCGCCGCCACTGCATAGCCGCAATCCCGCACGCGCCGCAGCGCCCGCCGGAGCGCCTCCGCCGTCCTGATCGTGCCGGGCGTGGGCGCCGTCACGCCCAGCCCGTGCACACCCGCCAGCCGCAGCGCCGCCGCGTCGCCCAACGTCGCCAGGAAAGCCTTCCCGTTCGCGGTCGCATGCAGCATGACCGGGCCATCGGTAGACGGTTGATACAACAGGCCAGGGGGCGCCCCCTGCGCCGAGGCGAACCAGATCAGCCCCGTGGGCGACGCGCCGTGGCGGATCGACATCGTCAGCCGCACCAGCTCCTTCGTTTCGGCCGCCAGCCCGTCCAGCACCGGCTGGACCAGGTCCTGCAGCCCGCTGCCCTGCAGCACCCGGTGCCCCAGCAGCGCGAAACGCAGGCTCAGCCGGTACGGGCCGTCCGCGCCGTCCTGCTCCATCCAGCCGATCGCCAGCATTTCGCGCAGCAGCCTGTGCGTGGCGCTTTTGGGCAGGTCCAACGCCTGAGCGACGGCGCTCAGCCGGCATGGCTCTCCCTGTGCCGCCATGAACTCGACGACCTCGGCGCAGCGCTGCAGCAACGACTTGACAACCCGCATCTTATCGGAACACTGTTCCATTAACAGCCGGACGTCAAGGACCGGGACACGAGGAACGCCGGATGGGATGCACCCGATGACCAACCTGCTGCCGAAGCTCCGCCCCTTGGCCGGCATCGCCGCGTTCCTGGTGATGTGGGAAGTGCTGGTGCGCCTGCTGCACGTGCCGGACTACGTGCTGCCGGCGCCCACGGTGATCCTTGCCAATGTCGGCACGAACTGGCGCAGCCTGGTCTATGCCGCCGGCTACACGGTGCAGCCGATGCTGGCCGGGTTCGTGCTGGCGGTGGTGCTGGGCGTGCTGATCGCGCTGGCCATCGCGTTCAGCCGCCCGGTCCAGGCGGTCGCCTACCCGCTGCTGGTGTTCCTGCAGATCGTGCCCAAGATCGCCGTGGCGCCGCTGTTCATCATCTGGTTCGGCTTCGGCCTTACGCCCAAGATCCTGCTGGTGTTCCTGCTCAGCTTCTTCCCCATCGTCGTCGCCGCGATCACCGCCTTCCGCTCCATCGAGCCGGAGATCATCGAGCTGGTGCGCTCCACCGGGGCCGGCCGGCTGCGCACCTTCCGCATGGTGCAGCTGCCGCACGCGCTGCCGGCGCTGTTCGGCGGCTTCAAGGTCGCTGCCGCGCTGTCCGCCACCGCCGCCGTGGTGGCGGAGTTCGTCGCGTCCGACCGCGGCCTCGGCTACCTGTTGATGGAATACAACGGCAACCTCGACACCGCCGGCAGCTTCGCCGCCATCTTCACGCTGTCCGCCCTGGGCCTGCTGCTCTATGGCGCGGTGGAGCTGCTGGAAGGCTGGGCCGTGCCCTGGCATGTTTCCCGCCGCAGACTGTCCGGCGAGGCCCCGGGTTTCTAACCCTTCAACCTCTCTCATCGGGAGCACGACTGTCCGGGTAATTCTTCGTAGCGATCTCAATATATTACGTCTTGGCCGGGCTTGACCCGGCCACCCACGCGGTTCAGCTTGCACTAGAGGCTGACAGTATAGAGGCCAACGTCCAAGTTCGTGTCAGGCGGAGCCGCGTGGATCACCGGTTCAAGTCCGGTGACGACGATTTCGAGGCCAAGTATCTTTCCCCGGACATTCCTCCATCGGGGAAAGGCCGGGGTGAGGGCCTGCCACCTGAACCAAGTCCAACAAAGACAAGGAAACGCCCATGCAACCGATCAAGCGCCTCGCCCTCGCCGCCCTCGCCGCGCTGGCGATGACCTTTCCGGCGCAGGCCGAGGACAAGGCCACGCTCCGGCTCAACTGGCTCGCCTATGGCTTCCACGCCCCCTTCTACCTCGGCGTCGCCCGCGGCCTGTACAAGCAGCAGGGCATCGAGCTCGAGATCGGCGAGGGCCAGGGATCGGGCCGCGCCGTGCAGGCCGTCGCCGCCGGGTCCGACACGTTCGGGCTGGCCGACGGCACCGCCATCGTCGCCGGCGTCGCCCGCGGCGTGCCCATCCAGGCGGTCATGGGCATCATGAACCGCGGCCCCAACGGCATCATCGTGCCCAAGGCCTCGGGCATCACCGACATCCACGGACTGACCGGGCAGACCATCGCGGCCACCACCGGCGAGGCCAGCCTGGTGCTGATGCCCGCCGTGCTGCGCGCCCAGAAGATGCCGCCCGACGCCATCCGCTTCCTGCGAATCGACGGCGCGGCCAAACTGGTCGCCGTGCTCGAAAAGCGCGCCGCCGGCATGCTGGGCGGCGTCGAGAACCAGGCGCTGATCCTCGACAGCCGCGGCACCCCGGTGACCACGCTGCTGTTCTCGGACCTGGGCGCCAATACCATCGGCCTCGCCATCCTCGCCACCACGGACCTCATCAAGAAGGATCCGGCGCTGATCCGCCGCTTCGCCGCCGCGACACGGAGCGCCTACGAGCTGGCCGCCAAGGACCCCGAGGCCGCCATCGACGCCCTGCTTGCCGCCAAGCCCACCCTGGATCGCGCCCTCTCGATGGCGCAGCTCAAGGCCGGCATGACGCTGATGGAAAGCCCCGCCGGCCCCGGCCAGAAGATCGGCGTGATGGCCGAGCAGGACTGGACCGGCACGCTGGCGTTGATGAAGGAGTTCCAGGAGCTGCAGACGGCCCTGCCCGCCAGCGCCTTCTGGACCAACGACATGCTGCCCAAATGAAGGGCGCCGCGGTCGTCACGGGCGGCGCCGGCGGCATCGGCGCCGCCGTGCTGGCCCGTCTCGCCGAGGACGGCTTCACGCCCGTGAGCTGGGACCTGGCCGACGCCGACGCCATCCCCGGTTTCGCCTACGCCGTCGATGTCACCGACCCGGTGGCGCTGGAGGCTGCGGCGCTCCGCACCCGCGCCGAGGCCGGGCCCATCCGCGCCCTGGTCGTCAACGCCGGCATCCTCGGCCCCGTCGCCCGGGTGTGGGAGCTGGACCCCGCCCAGATCCGCCGCGTGCTCAACGTCAACCTGGTATCGGCGTTCCTGACGCTGCGCGCAGTCATCCCCGGCATGCTGAAGAACCCCGGTCCGGACCGGGGCCGCATCGTCCTGATGTCATCCGTCCAGGCGAAAGAGGGCACGGCCTTGTCCGGGGCCTACGCCGCCTCGAAGGCCGGGCTGATCGCCTTGACGAAGGTGCTGGCCAAGGAGCTGGCGGCCGAGGGCATCCTGGTCAACGCCGTCACCCCCACCGTGGTGCGCAGCGCGATGGAGCACTCGCTGACGCCCGAGCGCCGGGCGGACCTGCTGTCCCGCATCCCGCTCGGCCGCTTCCTGGAACCTGCGGAGGTCGCGGCCCAGGTCGCCTGGCTGTGCGGCCCCGACTGCACCTTTTCCACCGGCGCGGTGTTCGACCTGTCCGGCGGCCGCGCCACGTCATGAGGGCCCCACGATGCTGAGCGGAGAAGCCGTGGTGGCGATCTGGAACGACGTCGCCCCGGAAGGGCGCGCCGAGTTCTACGCCTGGCACCTGCGCGAGCACATGCCCGAGCGCGCCGGCATCCCCGGCTTCCTCAAGGGCCGCCGCTACATCGCGACCGGCCCGTCGACGCAACCCGAGTTCTTCACGCTGTACGAGACCGCCACGATGGGCGTCCTGCAGGGCAGCGACTACCTGAACCGCCTGAACGCCCCCACGACCTGGACCCGTACCGCCACCGCCGCCTTCCGCAACACCTTCCGCAGCATGGCCCCCGTGCTGCACACCAGCGGCCCCGGCCAGGGCGGCGTCATGCTGACCATCCGCTTCGACGCCGCCCCCGGCAGTGCGAAATCGCTTGAAGCACTGGTCCGAAGCGCCGCGGAGGCCCCCCGCGTCACCGGCGCCCACCTTTGCGCCGCCGACTCGGCTGCGTCAGGCTCCAGGACCGCCGAGTCATCCGGCCGCACCGACATCCAGGCCCCGCCGGCCTGGTTCACGCTGATCGAGGCCACCGACGAAGCCGCCCTGTCGCCCCTGCTGCCCGAAGCCGCCCTTCACGCCGCCGGCGCCGAGGGGCCCGCCATCCGCGGCTACTACCGCCTGGAATACACACGTGGGAAAACTGCCGTCACGCCGTGACCTGCAAAGCCTCTTGACCCGGGGCTCTCGTCGCAACCGGAAAACCACGCGTCACGCCCACGAGGAGATGACCGGACATCCCAGGCAACAAACCACCACCTTGCCCGTTGTCCCCGCCATCACCCGCGGGAACACTCCATGAGCATCGCCGATAACAGCCATCTTTCACGACGCCAGGTCGTCGGCACAGCCGGCATCGGCCTTGTCGCCGCATCCACGGCCACAGCCGCCGCCGCCCCGGCGCTGCAGGACCCCACGACCCAGTTCCCCCGGCCGCCCTTCAAGCGCCAGTCCCAGCCCTGGCCGGGCCTCTCCAGCAAGATGGACCCCCGCCCTGACCACGGCGAAACCAGCTACCGCGGCTCCGGCCGTCTTGCCGGGCGCAAGGCGCTGATCACCGGCGGCGACTCCGGCATGGGCCGCGCCGCCGCGATCGCCTACGCCCGCGAGGGCGCCGACGTGGCCATCAACTACCTGCCCGACGAACAGCCCGACGCCGACGAGGTGATCGCCCTGATCAAGGCCGAGGGTCGCATCGGCCTCGCCATCCCGGGCGACCTGCGCGACGAGGCGTTCTGCCAGCGCCTGGTCGAAGATGCCGTCCGCGGCCTGGGCGGACTTGATATCGTCGTGAACAACGCAGGCCGCCAACAGGCGCACGCCTCGATCATGGACATCTCGACCGAGCAGTTCGACTGGACGATGAAGACCAACATCTACGCGCCGTTCTGGATCATCAAGGCAGCGCTGCCGCACCTTCGCCCGGGCTCGGTGATTATCGGCACCACATCCGAGCAGGCCTACGACCCGACGGCCGACCTGTACGACTACGCCCAGACGAAAGCCGCGACGACGAACTACGTGAGGTCGTTGGCCAAGCAGTTGGGGCCGAAGGGCATCAGGGTGAACGGTGTCGCGCCTGGCCCGGTGTGGACGCCGCTGCAGGTCAGCGGCGGCGCGTCGATGGACAAGCTGGAGAAATTCGGCGGCGTCACGCCGCTGGGCCGCCCCGGCCAGCCGGTCGAGCTATGCGGCATCTACGTGCAACTCGCCGCCAGCGACGGCAGCTTCGCGACCGGCCAGGTCTATGGTTCGGCCGGGGGCAGCGGCCAACCCTGAAGATCGCGTGCGGCGGGGTGTACCGCGCACCTCGCCTGGCTTCGCGCGCGCCCGGTCCGGCAGTCGCCTCAGGGATCCGACAGCCACCCCCGATACCGCACGAGCCGCCCCAAGCCCATGGGCAGCCGCATCTCTACATCGAAACAGAACCGCCCTTCCGCATCGACGCTCTCGCTTGCCACCGACAGCGGCGCCATGCACCGCGGCATCCGTATGGTGCATAGCCACCACGCCGCGACCGGCATTCCCATCACCCCGGACGGCCCCGCCAGCAGATCGAGCTCGAACCTGAACGGTCCGAACCGCTCCACCAACCGCCCCGCTCGGTTGCCGGCCGACAGCACGCTGTGGAACCGCCGGTCCCGGAACGTCCGGATCCACCGCTCCCTGTCCCCGTCCGGCTCGATCGCCACGCAGACGGGCACTGCCTCGCCTGCCAATGGAAACCGGAACGCCGCCGCTATCACCCGTGCCAGCCATCCCTCCGCCCCATCGACCCGCGCCGAGCCCCGCACCACCGCGCCCCATCCAGGGCCATGCAGCCGCCGCACCGCTTCGGGCATTGCATCGAAATGGGCGCCCAGCACACGCTGATACAGGCTCGGGCCCGCCGCCTCCCACGCCATCCCGCTCGAAATGCGCCGCCCGGCGAACTCGGCCTCGATCGCCGCCAGCGGTAGCACGCCGACGCAGGCCCGTGCCCCCGGCGCCGGGCGCCCATCCGCCAGTGCCCGCAACATCGCGATCGCCGGCAAGGTCGGCACGTAAGGCCCATCCCCCGCCTTGGCCACAAGCGACCAGCGTCCCCGCACCGGCGCGCCCGCCGCATCCACGCCCGTCGCCTCGACCGTCATCCCGCCCCGGTCCGTACCCATCCGCTCGAACAGCCCCGCCGCCAGCCGAACCAGCCGCGCCAGCGGCTCCAGAGACCGCACCGCCCCTGCGCGAACCACCAGGCTCATCGCCCAAAGCCCCAGATGCAGCACTGGAAGTTCCAGCCCGGCCCGGAACACGACCGACCGCCGCACACCGAACCGCCCCGGCACGATGTCCAGGTCCGGAGTTTCCGCCAAACCCAGCCACCGCCGACCCATCCCGGGGAACGTCCGCCGGACCGTCATCCCCCACCCCGGCCGCCAAGCCCACGCCCCATCCACGAAAACACGCACCGGCCGCCCCGCATAGCTCAGGATCGCCCGCACCACCGACAGCCCGCGCGGCGCCCGGTTTCCGGGCGATATCGCGATCTCCACCGCATCGACCCGCCGCCAGCCCAGGGTCAGCGCATCCAGCGCGGCATTCGACAGCGCCGGGGTCGAACTGACGCCCGTCAGCGCGACCACGCCGCCAGCGCGCGCAGCCGCATCAAGGATGGAAAATTCCGCCACGAAATCCCGCGCGTCCGCGAGGTCGATGCAATGCGCCCCGGCCGCGATCGCCGCCTCCGCCAGGCGCCGCTGCCCGCGTTGCCACGGCCCCGCCGCATCCACCACCGCGAACACGCCCGCCTGGCGCAGCGCATCCGCCGTCACCGTTTGGGCATCCAGGATCAGCGTGGAAACACGCTCCCGCCCTGCCGCAAACGCCTGCAGCCGCGCCTGACTGCGGCCGCCCAGAACGAGATCGAACCCGGTCGAGGCCAACAACCCCTCGACCAGCCGGGACCCGAACACCCCGGTCCCGCCAACAACCAGCACACGAAGCCCTGCTGTGCCGTCACTCATGCCATAACGGCCATCCGACCCCACATGGTCGCCCCGATCACCCAAGGCGCGAACTCCGCCTGCCCCGCGTCAAACCCCTCGCTCTTCGTCCTTTTCCAGCCTGCGGAAGAGGGCCAGGGCGAGGGCGCCGATCACGCATTGGGCCGCAGGGTCAACCAGCCGCGTGCTGGCAGCCGGCAGCGTGGCTACATGGTCGCCCCGATCACCCAGGGCGCAAACTCCGCCTGCCCGGCGTCGAAGCTCTCGCTTTTCGTCTTCTCCCCGCTCGCCACCCGTACGATGCGGTCAAAAATCCTCTCGCCGCAGGCCTGCACCGTCTCCGTTCCGTCCAGAATGGTGCCGCAGTTGATGTCCATGTCGTCTTCCATCCGCTCGAACATCGGCGTGTTCGTCGCCAGCTTCAGGCTCGGCGAGGGTTTGCAGCCGAACACGCTGCCGCGGCCCGTCGTGAAGCACACCAGGTTCGCGCCGCCCGCCACCTGGCCCGTCGCGGCCACCGGGTCGTAGCCGGGCGTGTCCATGAACACGAAGCCGCGCGCCGTCACCGGTTCCGCGTAGCGCACCACGTCGACGAGGTTCGTCGTGCCCGCCTTGGCCATCGCGCCGAGCGACTTCTCCAGGATGGTGGTCAGCCCGCCCGCCTTGTTGCCCGGGCTGGGGTTGGCGTTCATCTCCGCCCCTTCGCGCGCACAGTAATCCTCCCACCAGCGCATCAGGCCGACCAGTTTCTCGCCGACCTCCTGATTGACGGCCCGCCGGGTCAGCAGGTGTTCCGCGCCGTAGGTTTCCGGCGTCTCCGACAGGATCACAGCACCTCCGTGCCGCACGACCAGGTCGCTGGCGGCGCCGAGGGCCGGGTTGGCCGACACGCCGGAATAGCCGTCGCTGCCGCCGCATTGCAACGCGACGGTCAGTTCGGACAGGGGCGCCGCCTCCCGCGTTACGGCGTTGGCCTCGGCCAGAACCTCCTTCACGAAGGCGATCCCCGCCTCGACCGTCTTGCGCGTGCCGCCCATGGTCTGGATGTCCATGTTGCGGACGCGCCCGGCCAGCCGCTGCTCCTCCAGCAGGCCGCCGATCTGGTTGACCTCGCAGCCCAGCCCGATCACGACGATGTGGGAGAAATTCACGTGCCTTGCATAGCCGGCGAGCGTCCGCCGCAGCAGGCGCAGCGGCTCCCCGTCCGTCATGCCGCAACCGGTCTTGTGCGTCAGCGCGACGACCCCGTCGACGTTCGGGTAGTCCGCCAGCGGGTTGTGTCCCGTGAAGATGTTGGGCTTGAACACGTCCGCGATCAGCCCGGCCACGTGCGCGCTGCAGTTCACGCTGGTCAGGATGCCGATGTAGTTCCGCGTCGCCACCCGCCCGTCCGGCCGCCGATACCCCATGAACGTCGCCCGGGCGTTCGCCATCGCCGTGGGCCGCGCATCGACGGACCAGGCGTAGTCCTTCGCGAAATCCCCCATGGCGATGTTGTGCACGTGCACCCACTCGCCGCCCGCGATCGGCTGCGTCGCGAATCCGATGATCTGGCCGTAGCGCCGCACCGCGTCGCCCACCGCAACCGGCCGCACCGCGACCTTGTGCCCGGCCGGAATGCGCTGCGAGGTCAGCACGCCCGGCGCGACCTCCACCCCCTCCATCAGGGTGGAGCGCGCGATCACGACCCCGTCGTCCGGGTGCAGCCGGATAAGCGGGGTCATCCTTCGCGCGTCGCCTTTACCGCGGCCTTTGCCGCATTCAACAGCAACCCGCTGTCGTTGCTGAGCGTCACCATGTTGAACCCCATCTTCAGCATCCGGGCGGCGTATTCCGGCTTCCCGCAATGGATGCCGGCGTGCTGGCCGCGCTGTTTCACCGCCTTCAGGATCGTCGCGTAGGTGTCCAGCGCCTCGTGGCCTTCCTGGTCCAGCGCGGGGGTGCCGCCACGGCTGAACGCCAGGTCCGACGGCCCGATATACACGGCGTCGATGCCCGGCACGTCCAGGATGCTGTCCAGGTTGTCGATGGCTTGCTGCGTCTCGATCATCGGCATGCACAGGATCTCGTCGTTCGCGGTCTTCTGGTAGGCGCCCGCCGTGCCGTAGATCGCCGCCCGGATCGGGCCGTTGCTGCGCTTGCCGGCCGGCGGATAGCGCATGTAGCTGACCAGGGCGGCAGCCTCATCCTTCGTGTTGATCATCGGGCAGATCACGCCGTAGGCGCCCGCGTCCAGCACCTTGCCGACGATGCCGGGCTCGTTCCACGGCACCCGCACCATCGGCAGCACCGGATGCACCTGCATCGCCTGGAAGCATGCCACCATCGACAGGTAGTCCTGCACCCCGTGCTGCAGGTCGACGGTGACGCTGTCGAACCCGCCCTGCGCCATGGTTTCCGCGGCGAACCCGGACGGGATGGCCAGCCATCCGTTGATCGTGGACTTCCCGTCCGCCCACAGCGTCTTCAACTTGTTCGGCATGGCGCCGTTTCCCCCGTCGATTGAACCCGGCGACGCTAGGCCCACCCCGCCAAACGATCAACCGGCCGCGGCCCCCTCACCACGGCAAACGGTGAACGGGTCAGCGCTGCCCGCCCCAAGAGAAATGACCACAGAGGCACAGAGACCACAGAGATCAGCACTTCCACGGTGCGATTTCCATGGCTAGGCGACCGTGAGGGATACTGCCTCCCTCTCAATGCGCTCTGTGTCTCCGTGGTGAGATCTCGTTTGACCAACGGTCGTCATTCACGCGATTGCCGTGGCCCCCTTCTCCGACTGAGGGCCGCGGCGAGGGCCCCGGCCCCTACACCAAAGCCTCGGAGAACAACGCCACCATCGACTCCCAGGACCGCGCATCCGCCGCTGCGGAATACCGCATCGCGTCCGGCATGTTCCGCACGCCGGCGTCCGGGTTGGTGAACGAATGCACCACGCCCCCGTGCAGGTGCATCTGCCAGTCCACCTTGGCGTCCCGCATCTCCGTCTCGAACCCGGCCCGCTCGTTGGGCGAGATCATCGGGTCATCGGCGCCGATGCACACGAGCACCTTCGCCTTGATCGCATTGGCGTCCGTCTTCGGCGCCACCGTGCCCAGGCCCGAATGGAACCCCACCACGGCCTTCAGCGCCGCCCCGGACCGCGCCAGCTCCAGGGACATCGTGCCGCCGAAACAGAACCCGATCGAGGCCACCCGGCCCGCGTCGACCTCTGCCCTTGCCACCAGCGCCTGCAACCCGCCCGCGGCCCGCGCCCGCGTCCTGTCCGGCGCCGCGAACAGCGGCTTGAGCAGACCGATCGCCTCCTCCAGCCCATCGACGACGCGCCCGTCGCCATGCAGGTCGCACGCCAGCGCCACGTATCCCAGCGCCGCCAGCCGCCTGGCCTTGCCGATCGCGTGCTCGCCCAGCCCGAACGCCTCGGGGAACACCAGCACCCCGGCCCGCCTGCCTGCGCCCGGCTCGAAGAAGAGCTGGCTTTTCATCGCCAGCCCGTCCGCATGGTACGTCAGTGTCTCGTGCTGCATCGCGTCTCTCCGGTTGAACCCCGCCCTTATCGGTCATGCCGGGCCAAAGCCGCAAATGCAGCCGGCGCGATACCGGATGCCCTTGCAGCCCGCCCGCCAAGATTGCACCCTGCGACGGCATGCTCGACATCCTCAAAGCCAAGAACCGCGCCTGGGCCAGCCGCAAGATCGCCGCCGACCCCGGCTTCTTCCGCCGTCTTGAAGGCCAGCAGGCCCCGGAATACCTGTGGATCGGCTGCTCGGACAGCCGCGTCCCCGCCAACGAGATCGTCGATCTCGACCCTGGCGAGCTGTTCGTCCACCGCAACGTCGCCAACCTGGCCCCGCCGCAGGACGCCAACTATCTGTCGGTGCTGCAATTCGCCGTCGACGTGCTCAAGGTCAAGCACATCATGGTCGTCGGCCACTATGGCTGCGGCGGCGTCGCGGCGGCCGTCGATGGCCGTCGGCGCGGCCTGGTGGACCATTGGCTCCACCCCATCCGCGAGATCAGCCACGACCACCGGCACGAGCTCGATGCCCTGCCGAACCCCGCCAGCCGCCTGAACCGGCTGTGCGAGCTGAACGTCATGCGCCAGGTCAAGAACGTCGTCTCCGACCTGTTCGTGCAGGACGCCTGGGCGCGCGGGCAGACCCTGTCGGTGCACGGCTGGGTCTATTCCCTCTCGAACGGCCTGGTCACAGACCTCAACGTCACCGTCAGCGAACCGGCGCCTGCCGGCCGTGCCGCCCCGCCAGAATGAACACCCGGCGTTCCTCGATCCGATAGCGGATGCTGCCGATCAACCGGGCGCGGGCACACCCTCCGGCACGCCGTCATCCTTCACGCGCCCGCCGGGCGCCCCGAACGTGATCTGCACGGCGCCGGCGATCAGCCCGATCGCAACGGCCCCCTGCCACGCCCGCTCGTAGGACCCCAGCGCGTCGTAGATCAGCCCGCCCGCCCAGGCCCCCAGGAACGACCCCAGCTGGTGGCTGAAGAACGCCACCCCCAGCAGCGTCGCCATGAACCGCACCCCGAAGCCCTCGGCGATCAGCCCGGTCACCAGCGGCACCACGCCCAGCCACAGCAGCCCCATCATCGCCGCGAACACCAGCGTCGATCCCGGCGACACCGGCGTCACGAAATACGCCGCGATCGCCGTCGATCGCAGCATGTAGATCATCCCCAGCAGGATGTGCTTCGGATACTTGCCGCCCAGCCAGCCGAACAGCCACGACCCGATCACGTTGCAGCCGCCGATCACCGACAGCGCCTCCGCCCCCAGCATCGGGTCCATGCCGCACAGCGCGAGATAGGTCGGCAGATGCGTCGTGAGGAACACAAGCTGCAGCCCGCACACGAAATAGGCGAGGCTGAGCACGATGAACGGCCGATTGACGCTCGCCAGCCGCAGCGTGGCGCCCAGCGTCACCGCCCCCGCCGAAACGCGCCGCGGCATCCGGTCCACGTTGCCGGTCACGAACGCCGCCGGCAGCATCACCAGCGCCAACGCCACGAACACGAACAGCGCCGCGCGCCACCCCTGCCCGCCCGAGACCGACTGCACCAGCGGCGCGATCACCAGCGTGCCCACCGACCCGGCCGCCGACACCACGCCCAGCACCAGGCTGCGCTTGTTCTCCGGCGCCGCCCGCGCCGAGGAGCTCATCGCCATGCTCATCGCCGTGCACGACAGCGCGACCCCGATCATCGGCCCCAGCCCGATCGTTAACGCCCACCACCCCTGCGCCGTCGCCGCCAGCGCCATGCCGCCGGCCAGCAGCAGGGACCCCACCATGGTCACCGGCCGAACCCCGTAGCGGTCCGCGATCGCCCCCACGAAGGGCTGCGTGATGCCCCAGGTGATGTTCTGCAACGCCACCGCGAAGGTGACGTCGGCGGCCAGCAGCCCGAGGTCGTGCGTCATCGGCCCGACCAGCAACCCGATCGTCTGCCGCATCCCCATCGACAGGCTGAGCAGCACCGAGGCCCCCAACAGGATCGGCAGGGTGCGGGGCGTGGGCCGGGTCATTTCCATAGGGCGATGTTGACCAGGGCGGCCCCGCGCCGCAAGCGAAGTGTGCTTCAACGTCCCGCGTAGACTGCAACCCTGCCAGCAGCGGTAGCTACCGAAAGCTTCTTATGACGCTCGGCCCGATATCGATGAAGATGCGCCGCTGCGCCGTTGTCGCGGAAATGTGCCACTCGTGCTCGATGAGCGACATGGCATCGCTGACGCGTCTCGCGGCATCGACTTCGGTGCAGGATAGCTTGATCAGGCTGAGCGTCCTGTAGCGGCTGTTTCCAACCCCGTAACCCCGTGCGATCTGGCGCATGTCGTTATCGGTGGCGACAAGGATCGCATCGTTCAATTGCGCAAAGGCGCTGACAAGCTGGTCCGTCGTGCCTCGCGCGAGTATTCTGTTGAGATACAGCGCTTTGTGCCCGGCGGCCTGGAAGGCCCGCCCGACAGCGTTCGGCACGCCCTCATCGAGTGCCACTCGAAGGACAGGCCGTCTGAACCTCACGCCGCACGGGTGGCGACGATTTCAGACCGAATAGCTTCGATGTCCGCGCTGGTGATCGAGGGATACTCTTCCATGATCGTGCTGGTCGTATGCCCCGCCTCCAGAAATCGCTGGATCGCCCTCACGGGCACCCGCGTGCCGGAGATCACCCTCAAATTGTGGCTGATGTTGCGATGCTGCTCGGTCTTCCCGTAGTCGGTTTCCGCCCGTCTCGTCATGCGGTTAGCCGCCGCGTGAACGTCGTTGATCACGTCAATGATCGGGAGCAGCACGTATTGCCCGCTGACGACGCCGCGGGTGCGCCCCGTGTCAGGCTCATCGAAATGAACCTCCTGGCCCTGAACACGCAGCGTCAATTCCGCGAACGGCGCGTCGCTGTATGCGGTCAACTTGTCCAGGACGGTGCGAAGGTGTTGCAGCGAGATCCTATGCCGATCGCGCAGCACGCGGAGCGTCCGCAGGCTGACGAGGTCGCGGAACGAGTACACCCGAACCTGCTGGCGCCCGTCGCCGATCGTGGCGAACTGCGGCTTGAAGAAGGCCGTCCTGTCCCAGTAGGCCAGGGTCCGCTCGGACATGCCGGCGATCCTGGTCGCGTGCTCGGCGCTAAAGGCGCGGATGACGGTGTCAGACTTCCACATCACCCCCTCCTCAAATGTCCTTGCTCCAACAACCGTATCCGACCATGACTCCGGCATCAATCGACGAAATCACATCAACCCAGCACCCCCGCGACCGCCCCGCTCAGGCACGTCGCGATCGTCCCCGACACGATCGACCGCGCCCCCAGCGCCACCACCTCCGCCCGCCGGTCCGGCATCATCACCACGAAGCCGCCCACCAGGATCCCCAGGCTGCCGAAATTCGCGAACCCGCACAGCGCGAACGTCATGATCAGCCGGCTGTGGGCCGACAGCGCGTCCGGCGGCAGTGCAGCCAGGTTCACGTAGGCGACGAACTCGTTCAGCACCGTCTTCGTGCCCATCAGCAGCGCCGCCGCGCCGCTTTCCGCCCACGGCACCCCGATCAGCCACATCACCGGCCGCAACGGCATCGCGAACAGCCCCTGCAGCGTCCACGGCCCGCCCGGCAGCGGCAGCGCCCCGATCATCATGTTGACCAGCGCCACCAGCGAGATCGTCACCAGCAGGCTGGTCGTGATGCCCACCACCGGCCCCACCCCGTCCATCGTGCCGCGCACCAGCGCGTCCAGCGGCCCGGACGCCCGCTGATGGTCCAGCGCCGCCGCCGCGCCGTCCCCTTTCCCGAACGGCACCATCAGCGCGCCCACCGCCAGCGCCGCGGGCGTGCTGACCACCGAAGCCACCAGGATCATCCCCAGCGCGTCCGGCACCACCGTCGCCAGGATCGTGCCGTAGATCACCATCACGGTGCCCGCGACCCCCGCCATGCCGCAGGTCATCATCGCGAAGATCTCGCCCCGCTGCATCCGCGCCAGGTATGGCCGCACCAGCAGCGGCGCCTCGATCATGCCCAGGAAGATGTGCGTCGCCGCCGCCAGCGCCAGCGCGCCGTCGATCCCCAGCGCCCAGCGCAGCACCCCGGCGAACGCCCCCACCACCCGCTGCAGCACCCCCCAATAGAACAGCAGCGCCCCCAGCGCCGAGATCACCAGCACCAAGGGCAGCAGCTTGAACGCCAGGATGAAGCTGGCGCCGGGCCGCGTCTCGACGAAAGGCAGCGCCGCGCCGCCCAGGTAGCCGAACAGGAACCCGGTCCCCTCGTCCGTCGCCCGCTGCAACGCGTCCGCCCCGTGCGACACCAGCAGCACCGCCTGCTGCGCCGCCGGCACGCCCAGCAGCAGCAGCGCCAGCCCCCATTGCAGCGCCAGGCCGCCCGCGACCGTGCGCCACGGGATGCGGCGCCGGTCCTCGCTCAAAGCGAAGGCGAGCGCCAGCAGCGCCCCGTATCCCAAAGCCCCCTGCAAAACCGGTGCGCCCCCGCCCTTCCGACACCGCCAGACTGTATCGCCGGACCCGGGCCCGCAAGGATGCCCTGCCTGCAACGGCAGCCTCGCGCCGAAGTTGGTTGCCCCGGCGCAGCCTTTCCGGCATACCGGTCACGTCCACATCATCCCCCGCGGGAGAGTGCTGGAGCGGCTCAACCCCGCTGCCAGCCGCCGAAGGCGCAACCGGCCCCCGGAAACGCTCAGGCGCCCAGGACCGCGTCAGGGAGCAGGACCTCTGGAAAGCCGGCGGCACGTTGCCGCCGCACCGACGGAGTAAGGACACCGCCAAACGCGGGTCCGAATCTCTCAGGTTCCCGGACAGAGGGGGGTCGCACCTGCTGGCACGTCGCCAGCGGGCGACCCGTGTCCCGCCTCGCGCGGGCCGCTGCTGGAGACGCACGCTTGTCCGATCAGACCAGACCGACCGCCGAGCCCGTGCTCAATATCGAGCCCGACGACCCCCGGGCGCTGCACGCGACCCCGCTCGATGCCCTGCACCGCAGCCTGGGCGCCCGGATGGTCGCCTTCGCCGGCTACGCGATGCCCGTGCAATACGGCCCCGGCGTCATGGCCGAGCACATCCACACCCGCACCCACGCCAGCCTGTTCGACGTCAGCCACATGGGCCAGCTCACGCTCCGCGGCGACAGCGCCGCCGCCGCCTTCGAACGCCTCGTCCCCGGCGACTTCCAGGCCCTGAAGCCCGGCCGCCAGCGCTACACCCTGCTGCTCAACGAGGCAGGCGGCATCATCGACGACCTCATGGTCGCCAACCACGGCGACCGCCTCGTCATCGTCGCCAACGCCAGCCGCAAGGAAACCGACGCCCTCCATCTGGCCCAGCACCTCCAGGACATTGAGATCCTGGAGCACCCCGAACGCGCGCTGCTCGCCTTCCAGGGCCCCGCGGCTGCCGCCATCATGGGCCCGCTCTGCCCCGCCGCCGTCGCCCTGCCGTTCATGGGCGTGACCGAGGCCGAGCTTTCGGGCATTCCCGTCTGGATCAGCCGCTCCGGCTACACCGGCGAGGACGGGTTCGAGATCTCCGTCCGCGCCGACGACGCGGACCGCCTCGCCCGCCTGCTGCTGGACCAGCCCGGCGTGCTGCCTGCCGGGCTCGGCGCGCGCGACAGCCTCCGCCTCGAAGCCGGGCTGTGCCTGTACGGCAACGACATCGACGAGCTGACCACGCCGGTCGAGGCCAACCTGAACTGGGCCATCGGCAAGCGCCGCCGTGCCGAGGCCAACTTCATCGGCGCCGCCCCCATCCTGGATCAGCTGCGGCACGGACCCACCCGCCTGCGTGTCGGCATCCGGCCCGATGGCCGCGCCCCGGCCCGGTCGCTTACCACCATCGTCGCCGAAGACGGCACTGCGGCGGGCACAATCACGTCAGGCGGCTTCTCGCCCACCCTGCAGGCGCCCATCGCCATGGGCTACGTCCGCCGGGACCTCGCCGCCGCTGGAACCGCGCTGAGCCTGATGGTCCGCGGCAAGCCCTTGCCGGCCCGCGTCGTCCCTCTGCCCTTCGTCGCCACCCGCTACGCCAAACCCTGATCCGGAGCACGCCCCGATGTCCGAAACCCGCTTCACCAAAGACCACGAATGGGTGCGCCTCGATGGCGGCATCGCCACCGTCGGGATCACCGACCACGCGCAGGAGGCGCTGGGCGACGTCGTGTTCGTCGAACTCCCGGAACCCGGCCGCGACGTGACCGAGGGCGAGGCCTGCGCCGTCGTCGAGAGCGTCAAGGCCGCCAGCGACGTCTACGCCCCGCTGACCGGCCACATCACCGAGGTCAACGCGGCGGTCGTCGACGACCCGGCGCTGGTGAACAAGGCCGCCGAGGGCGACGCCTGGTTCTTCCGCATGACCCTGGCCAACCCCGCCGATTTCGCG
>JAYUCA010000552.1:0-7874 GCA_043740535.1 Rhodospirillales bacterium
CCGGAGATCTCGACGATCGGGCTGACGGAGGAGGAGGCGAGGGCCCAGGCGATCCCCTATGAATGCGGCATCGCGCGGTTCCGGGAGACGTCGCGCGGCCACATCATGGGGCTGAGCGCCGGGCTGCTGAAGATGATCTTCGCGATGGGAACGCGCCGGCTGCTGGGCGTGCATATCGTGGGCGAGGGCGCGACGGAACTGGTGCACATCGGCCAGGCGGTGCTGAACCTGAAGGGCACGCTGGATTATTTCATCGAGAACACGTTCAACTACCCGACGCTTGCGGAAGCCTACAAGATCGCGGCGCTGGACGCATGGAACCGGATGTCGACGCCCTCTACGGCGCCGGTGGCGGATTTGGCAGGGGATTAGCGAACGGATGGGGTCTGTGGATCTGGATACCAGTCAGATAATGCATATTATGGAAAGAGACGAACGCGCCTCAAACGTTCGGAACCTCCAGCACCAAGCCGTCATACCCAGGTTCGAACCCCGATGGCAGGCGCTTCTGCAGCCAGGCCCAGTCGATGTCGTAGCCCATGTGGGTCAGCACCACCCGCCGCGGCTTGACCCGCGCGGACCAGGCGATCACCTGGTCCAGGTTCGCGTGCGTCGTGTGGGCCTGGCGCTGGAAGCAGTCGACGACCCAGGTGTCCACGCCCTCCAGGATCGTCAGCGCCGCGTCGTTCAGTTTCACCACGTCCGTCGAGTAGCCAAACCCGCCTACCCGCAGCCCAAGCGTCGGCAGGAAGCCGTGGTCCTGTTCGAACACCTGCACTTGCATGCCGGCGATGTCGATCGTGTCGCCGAATTGCACCGTGTGCGGCGCCAGCACCGGGCGGAAGAAGTGCGGCTTCTGCCAGGGCTTGAAGGCATAATCGAAGCGGCGGTCCAGCTCCGCCAGGGTCCGCTCGGTCGCGTAGGCGTCCAGCGGGCGGTTGATCACCCGGTTCACGATGCGGATGTCGTCGATGCCCAGCACGTGGTCGGCGTGGGCGTGGGTGAACAGGATGGCATCGACGGAGCCCACGCCGCAGGCCAGCAACTGCTGCCGCATGTCGGGCGAGGAATCGACCAGCAGCCGCCCACCCGGCCCGGCGATGACGATGCTGGAGCGGGTGCGGCGGTTGCGGGGTTCGGCCGGGTCGCAGGCGCCCCAGTCGCCGCGGCCGTCGGCGCCGCCGATCTGCGGCACGCCGGCGGAGCCGCCGCAGCCCAACATCGTCACGACGGGCAACTATGCGGCCTTCGTGAACAAACGGCGGAAGTTCTGCGTCGTCAGGTCGCCCAGCGCCTCGATGGTCATGCCGCGCACCTCGGCCAGCACGCGGGCGGTTTCCGCGACGTAGGCGGGTTCGTTGCGTTTGCCGCGATAAGGCGCCGGCGCCAGATAGGGTGCGTCGGTCTCCACCAGCAGCCGGTCGGCCGGCACGTCGCGGGCGATGTCGCGCAGCTCCGTGCTTTTCGGGAAGGTCAGGATGCCGGACAGGCTGATATAGCCGCCCAGCGCCAGCGCATCCTCGGCCAGCTTTCGCGTCGAGCTGAAACAGTGCAGCAGAAACAGGAAGGGACCGCCCGCATCCCATTCATCTTGCAGGATCGACGCGATGTCGGCATCGGCGTCCCGCGCGTGGACGACCAGCGGCAGGGCTGCCAGGCGGGCCGCCTTGATGTGGGCGCGGAAGGACGCCTGCTGCACCGGGCGCGGGGCCTTGTCGTAGAAATAGTCGAGGCCGCTTTCGCCGATGCCGATCACCTTGGGGCGCCGGGTCATGGCCGCCAGGGTTTCGGGTGTGGGCACCGGCTCTTCGGCGGCGTTGTGCGGGTGCACGCCGATGGTGCACCAGACGTTCGGCCAGGTCTTCACCAATTCGATCAGCGCCCGGGACTGGCCCAGGCGGGTGCCGATCGACACCATCCCGGTGACGCCGGCGGCGGTGGCCCGTTCCACCAGGGCGCCGCGTTCCTCAGCTGGGAAGTTGTCGAGATGGCAGTGCGAATCGATCAGCATCTGTCGGTTACGCCACAACTTCGATGTGTCGTGGGAACACGCCGGCGGGCGCTGGCAGAGCGATCCCGCCCGGCAACGGCTGGTTCAGCGAGGCCAGGTCCCTCGCCTTGGCGGGCACGCCCAACTGGTCCAGCATGCGGGCCATGCTGCCGGGCATGACGGGCTGCAGCACCGTCGCCACGGGGCGCATCACATCGACCAGCAGGCGCAGCACGCTGGCCATGCGCGCCGGGTCGGTCTTGCGGAGCGCCCACGGGGCCTGGCGGTCGATGTAGGCGTTTGCCGCACGGATCACCTTCCAGACCTCCTCGATCGCCTCGCCCAGCGCCAGCCGGTCCATCAGCGGGCGCAGCGCCACCGGCAGCGCCTGCGCCGCGGTCAGCAGGACCTGGTCATCCTCGGTCGGCACGCCGGCATCGGGCAGCACGCCGGCCAGGTTCTTGGCGATCTGCGACAGCGTGCGTTGTGCAAGGTTGCCAAGATCGTTCGCCAACTCGTTGTTCATGCGGCGAATCAGCGCGGCATCGCTGAAGTCGCCATCATTGCCGAAAGGCACCTCCCGCAGCAGGAAGAAGCGCACCGGGTCCAGCCCATACGTCGCGACCAGTTCGGCCGGGGGAATGACGTTTCCCGTCGACTTGCTCATCTTTTCGCCGCGCACCGTCCACCACCCCGTGGCGAACACCGAGAGCGGCGGCTCGAGGCCCGCGGCCATCAGGAAAGCCGGCCAGTAGACGGCATGGAACCGGATGATGTCCTTGCCGACCAGATGGACGTTGGCCGGCCAGAAGCGCCACAAATCGGTGGTCTCGTCCGGATATCCCAGCGCCGTCAGATAGTTGGTCAGCGCGTCCAGCCACACGTACATCACGTGGTCCGGGTCGTTCGGAACGGGCACGCCCCAACGGAAGCTGGTGCGGCTGACCGAAAGGTCAGTCAGGCCGCCGCGGACGAAGCTCACGATCTCGTTCCGGCGGCCGGGCGGCATGATCGCGTTCGGCACGCGGTCGTACAACGCCAGCAATCGGTCCTGCCAAGCCGACAGACGGAAGAAATACGACGGCTCCGTCACCCATTCGACCGGGGCGCCAGTGGCGACGGACAACCGGATGCCATCAGGCCGCAAGACCGTCTCGTCTTCGACATAGAACGCCTCGTCACGGATCGCGTACCAGCCTTCGTACTGGCCCAGATAGATCTCGCCGCGGTCGAGCAGCCGGGTCCACAGCGCCTGACAGGCGGCGTGGTGGCGGGGTTCCGTCGTGCGGATGAACTGGTCGTTCGACAGGCCCATCAGCGTGCCCATCTCACGGAACTGCGCCGAGACCTGGTCGGTGAACGCCTGCGGGTCGAGCCCGGCGTCCGCCGCCGCCTTCTCGACCTTCTGGCCGTGTTCGTCCGTGCCGGTCAGGAACATCACGTCGAAACCGTCCAGACGCTTCCACCGCGCCACAGTGTCAGCGGCCACCGAGGTGTTGGCGTGGCCGATATGGGGTGCACCGTTCACGTAGTAGATTGGGGTCGTGATGTAGAATGTTGGTTTCATGGTCTGCCCAGCAGCTCCAGCCCAGCCACGATCGCGGTGCGCTTGTCCAGGTTGAACCGCTCCGTCTCGTCCTGCAGCCGCCCCAGCGCGTGCCACACTTCGCCCCATTCGGCTAGGGGGCGGCGGGACGCCAGGCCGCCTTCCCTGCCCCGCGCCGCAGCCCTGACGGCGTCGCCCAGGCCCGCCTGCAGCAGGGTCATGAAGGTCGCGAAGCCGGTCTCGGATTTCGTCGCGCGCTCCGCGACCTCATACATGCGCGGCACCGGGATGCCGGGCGCCTCCTGCAGCACCTGGTGCACCAGCTCGGCGACCATCAGGCCGCCTTCCTCGGCCAGGGCCACGGCCCGGCCCGGGCAGCCTTCGGCGATCTCCGCCAGGCGGCGGCGCGCATCGGCATCCATCTCCGGCAGCAGATAGGCCAGCGCCTCCGACATGTCCGGTTCGCCCAGCGGCTCCAGCACCAGGCGGCGGCAGCGGCTGCGCAGCGTCGGCAGCAGGCGCCCGGGCGCATCCGCGGTCAGCAACAGGATGGCGCGTCGCGGCGGTTCCTCCAATATCTTCAGCAGCGCGTTGGCGCCGTTGCGGTTCATGTCCTCCGCGCCGTCGATGATGACGACGCGCCAGCCGCCCTCCGCCGGGGTCAGGTGCAGGAACCCGGGAACGGTGCGGACCTGATCGACCGAGATTTCCTTCTTCGTCTTCCGCGTCTTCTCGTCGATCAGCCGCCCGATCGACAGCACGTCGGCGTGGCTGGCCTTGGCGATCCGGTTGAAGACGGGATTGCGGATGTCGTTGGGGTCGCCCGTGGCCAGCAGCCGGCGCGCAAGGCGAAATGCAAGCGTCGCCTTGCCAATGCCGGGCGGACCGGTCAACAGCCACGCGTGATGCACGCGCCCTGCGGCCACGGCGCCTTCGAACACGGCCTCGGCCGCCGCGTGGCCCAGCAGGACGGGGTTTTCGCGCGGGTCCGGGATCATGCCGCCACCGCCGCCATGATCGCGCGGTGCACGGCGTCCACATCGCCATCCGCGTCCAGGACGCGGCAGCGCCCCGGCTCGGCTGCGGCGATCGCGGCAAAGCCTGCCGCCACCCGCGCGTGGAACGCTGCATCCATCGACTCGTAGCGGTCCAGCCGTTGCCGTCGCGCCTGCATGCGCCCGGCGGCGACGGCGGCGTCGACCCGCAGCATCAGCGTCCTGTCCGGCTGCCGGGGCAGCAGCGCCGTCAGGCCCCGGATCAACGCCCGGTCTGCGCCCTGGCCATAGCCCTGATACGCCAGCGTGCTGTCGGCGAAGCGGTCGCACACGACGACCATGCCGGCCGCAAGCGCCGGCAGGATGGACCGGACCAGGTGCTCCGCCCGCGCCGCGAAGTGAAGATGCGCCTCGGCCGCGGCGGACCAGCGGTGCGCGCCGCCCAGCAGCATCGCACGCAGCGCCTCGGCGCCTGGCGCGCCACCAGGCTCCCGCGTCAGCAGCACCGGGCGGCCCGCCGCGGCGAGCGCATCGGCCAGCAGCCGGGCCTGGGTGCTTTTGCCCGCGCCCTCGCCGCCTTCCAGCGTGATGAACACGCCCGCGTTACGATCCTGTCACGAAGCGCGACATCACCGCCATCGCGCGGCCCGGCAGGCCCAGGCGCGCCACGTCGGCGCCCGCCAGCAGCGGCACCTCCATCGAGGGCACGCCCACGCCGGACACGCTCAGCTTGCCCAGCACGTCGCCCCTGCTGATCGGCGCCGGGATCGGGCTCGGGTATTCGATGGCGATCTTGGCCGTCTTGCGCCAGGCCCGCGGCATCGTCAGCACCAGGTCGCGTCCGCCCACCAGCGGCACGGCGGGCCGGCTGCCCAGCCATACCTTGGCGTTCTCGACCGTATCCCCGGCGGTGAACAGCGTCACGTTCTCGAACTCGCGGAAGCTCCATTCCAGCAGCCGCTCGCCCTCCTCGGCGCGCTGGTGCATCGAGGTCAGGCCGTTGACGACCACGATCACCCGTCGGCCGGCCCGCTGCGCGCTGGCCACCAGGCCATATCCGCCTTCGTCGGTGTGGCCGGTCTTCAGCCCGTCGGCGAGGCCCTTCTGGACCAACGGATTGCGGTTATCCTGGGATATCTTGTTGTAGCTAAACGACTTCTCGCTGTCGTACTTATAGTATTCCGGAAAATCGGTGATCAGCCGCCGCGCGAGCATCGCGATGTCCCGGCACGACATGCGCTGCTCCGGGTTGGGCCAGCCCGTGCTGTTGCGGAACGTCGCGGCCTGCAGGCCCAGCTCCTTGGCCTTCTGGTTCATCAGATCGACGAAGCCCTCTTCCGACCCGGCGATCGCCTCGGCGAACACGATGCAGGCGTCGTTGCCGGACTGCACGATCACGCCGCGGATGAGGTCCTCGACCTTCACCGAGCCGCCGATCGGCACGAACATCTTCGAGCCCTGCATCTTCCAGGCCCGTTCGCTGACGGGCAGTTCCTGCGCCAGGGTCAGCCGACCGGACTTCAGCAGCCCGTAGACGATGTACATCGTCATCAGCTTCGTCATGGACGACGGCGGCATGGCCGTGTCGCCCTCCTTGTCCAGAAGGACGGCGCCGGTGCTGAAATCCATGATCAGCGCATACTTGGCTGCGGTGTCGAGGGGGCCGAGCGGCGTCGCCGCCGGAGCACCCGCGGGCGGCGGCGGCGACGAAGACTTGCGCGACCCCGGCTTGCGCGCTGGTTGCGCCAGGGCCGGCCCTGCGGATATCAAAGGGGCTGCTGCCAGCAGCAGACGTCGGTTGAGCATGGCGGCGACTCCGGTCATTCAAGCACAATCCGCGCATCGGATACCCCCGCACGCATCGCCTGGTCCAGCGCCGCGTCGGCCTGGGCGACGGTCGCGAAGGGACCAACGACCACCTGGTAGGCGTCGGACCGTCCCTCCCGCACCCGGCGCACCCGCGTGGACAGACCGGCAAGCCTGGCTTCGACCTGGTGCGCGTAGCCCATCTGGCCGAACGACCCGGCGTGGATCATCAGCGCGAAGGGGCGGGCGAACCCCCGCAGCACCTGTTCCGGCAGCCGGTCCGGCGCCGCTTCGGCCCTGTCCAGCCTGGCCTCGCTGGCTGCGCGGGTCATGCCGGCGCTGCGGCCGCGGCTGGACAGGCCGATGCCGGGCGGCGGCGCCAGCGTCTCGGCCTGCACCGTGCCGCGGGGCGCCACCGCGACCTCAAGATGCGGGCCGCCTTGCAGCCGGTCGCGCAGCGCCTGGCTCATGCCTTCCTCGACCTGCACCCGCACCGGGGCCGTGCCGCCCGCAGCCACGCCCAGAAGGTCCGCCGCCCGCTGCGACAGGGCAATCAGCCGGGCCGGGCTTGCCGGGCCGCGGTCATTGACGCGGGCCAGGATCTGCAGTCCGGAGCCAAGGTTGGTGACCCGCACGATCGCGGGCAGTTGCAGCGTCTGGTGCGCAGCGGTCAGTGCCGAGGGGTCGATCGCCTCCCCATCCGCCGTCCGTCCACCGCCCGGCGGCAACACGCTGGCCAAGCCGGTCGCGTCGTAGTGGAAGTCCTCATGCGGATAATACCACACGCTGCCCGCCTGGTAGCCGCCGCCGACGACGTAGTGCACGCCTTCGCCGGGCGCCGCCGGGCGCCGCGCACAGCCCACGGCCAATAGCGGCAGCAGCATCAGGCAGCAGGCACGAAGCAGCCTCACGCGGCGGCGTTGCCCAGCAAGCCCACGGCCAAGGCGTAGAAATCCGAGGGATTATAGCGTCGTATGGCGGCGAAATTCGCGTAGACCATAAAGCCCTCGCCCGCCGCCGCACCGTCCGGCACGACGACGCCGCCCATCACGTCGCTGCGTCCGAAAGGGGCGCCATCCATGCGCAGCACGCCTTCGCGCATCCATTCGCTCAGCGGCCGCTTGCGGTCCCTTCCTGCCGCGGCCGCATTGAACGCGGGCGGCAGGCGCACCTGCTGACCCCAGGGCTCGCCCCGGCGCCAGCCGGCCTTCGCCAGGTAGTTGCCGATCGAGCCGAACACGTCGGCCTTGCTGTCCCAGATGTCGCGGCGCCCGTCGCCGTCGAAATCCACCGCGGTCGACAGGTAGGAGCTCGGCATGAACTGCGGTTGGCCCATCGCCCCGGCGTAGCTGCCCGTCAGCCGGGCGGGCGTCACGTCGCCAGCTTCCAGAATGCGTAGCGCGTTCATCAGCTCCTTCCGGAAATACGCGGCCCGTCGCCCCTCCCACGCCAGCGTGCCCAGCGCCTCGATCAGGTGGTAGTTGCCCTTGTTGGCGCCGAAGCCGGACTCGATGCCCCAGATGCCGATGACGATCAG
>JAYUCA010000553.1:0-2953 GCA_043740535.1 Rhodospirillales bacterium
AGCGATCCACGGTCGATCGGGTGCGTGTGGCTCCTGGATCGCTTCGCCAAACGGCTCGCGATGACGAGGTAGGGCAACGTGAAGCAATCACGCTCTAAGAACGCGGAACCTCGTTTCAGGTTCAAGCAACCTGAAACGATACCGCTCTAACCCGTCACCAGCTTGCAGCCGCCCACGCCGATCGGACGCACCGCCTGCTCGGCTGGCAGGACCTGGACGATGTCGCAATAGTCGCCCGGCCCCCGAGACTGGTCCGGGGTCTTGATGCGCAGCAGCAGCATATCGTGCAGGGCCTGGCCGTCGCGCCGGATCGAGCTTCGGCCGAACAGGCTGTCATCGAGCGGCAGCGCCTTCATCGCCTCGACGGCGGCGCGTCCGTCGGCCTTCGCGCGCGCAACGCCCATGCCGGCTGCCGTCTTGAGGTAGTGGAACGCCCCGGCATAGGCGTTCGCCCAGTTCTTGTTGGGCCGCTGGTTGGCTGGCACGAACGCGGCCAGCCTTGCGGTGAACGCGCGGCTGCCCGCATCGCGGTCCCAATAGAACGGCGCCGGGAAATAGCCGCCGCCGGCCGCCGCCAGCCCGAGCGACAGGATGGTCGGCTCGCCCATGAACGGCAGCGCCATGACCCGGCCGCCATCGGCCAGGCCGAATTCGCGCGCCTGCTTCAGCGCGTTGGTCAGATCCTCGCCGGCATTGGCCATGCAGATCACCTTGGCGCCGCTGCTCTGGGCCTGCAGCAGCACGCTCGAGAAGTCGCTGGTGCCGGGGAACGCATAGGTCGCGGCGCCGAGGATCTTCGCGCCGTTCTCAGTGACGGCGCGGCTGGCATCGGCGACCATGGACTTGCCCAGCTCGTAGTTCGGCATGACGAAATACCACGTGTCCCCGCCCTGCTGCACCAGCGACCTCACCAATGACGCCGCCAGCGAATAGGTGTCGGACGAGAACTGGACGTGGTTCGGCCCGCAGCTGCCGCGCGTCAGCTCCGACGTGGCCGCGGACGTGATCAGGCCGACCTTGTTCTTTTCCTCGAGCACCCGCGTCGCCGCCAGCGCCAGCGCCGACATCGGGAAGTCGAGCGCTGCATCGACCCCGTCCCTGTCGAACCAGCCGCGGAGGATGCCCAGGCCCGTGTCCGGCTTGAGGCTGAAATCCGCGCTCGTCAGCTCCACCGGGATATCCGGGTGCAGATGGCCAAAATCCTCGATCGCCAACCGGATCGCGCCGATGCTGCCTTTGCCGGTCAGGTCGGAATAAGGGCCGTTCAGGTCCGTGAGGCACCCGAGCTTGAGGCCTTCCGCGGCGTGCGCACGACGGACGGCAGGCATGCCCAGCACCGCAGCACCGGTTCGCGACAGCAATGCTCGGCGTGACACGGGCATGATCGGTTGCTCCGACGATTATTGGTTGACCCTGGTATTCCGTCCACGTTTCGATAGTACTGGTCGCCAGTAAAAAGTCCAGCGGGAGCAACAGCATGATCCAGATTGCGCCTTCCCCTTACACCATCCCTGAGATGTTCCAGGGCGACGTGCTGGACCACGACGAGAAATGGATGCCTGTCGGCACGATCGGCCATAGCCGGCCGCTCATGTACGACACCAAGGCGGGCGGCTGGATCAGCGTGCTGCGGGCCAGCGGCGCCGGCGTCGTCCAGCGCCACCGGCACGCAAGCCCGGTCACGGCATGGACGCTCGATGGAGGCTGGGGTTATCGCGAGCATGACTGGGTCGCCCGCGCCGGCAGCTTCGTCTACGAGCCGGCCGGCCACATCCACACGCTGTTCATCCATCCCGACCCCGGGCACATGACCGCCGTGTTCCACATCTTCGGCCCGCTCGTCTACGTCGATGCGGATGGGGCCGCTCAGGACTACGAGGACGTGTTCGTCCGCATCGACCGCTACGCCGCCTATTGCAAGACCGTCGGCCTTGGCGAGGACTGGGTCAGGTCGCTGATCCGCTGACCCGGCCCCTGCCGGGTCAGTTTACTGATCCGCTGACCCGGCCACTGCCAGGTCAGTTTGGTGATCCGCTGACCCGGCGATATGCGCCATAGGCTGGCGCCGGGCCGATGGCGCGCATGTCCACCTCGACGATCGCCGGGCCCGCCACCGCGATTGCCGCTGCCACGCAAGGCCCGAACTCGTCCGCCCGGCTCACCCGCCAGAACCGCATCCCCGCCAGATGCGCCAGCCCCTCGATATCCGGGCCGCGCAACTCGCCGAAGAAGCGGCGGCCGTCCTGGAACGTGTCCTGGATGTGGCCGATCGCGGCGTAGATGCCGTCGTTCATGACGATGATGCACAGGTCTGCCCCTTCCTGCGCCGCCGTCCACAGCTCGGTCATGTTCATGGCGAAGCCGCCGTCGCCCGCCAGCATCACCGTCTTGCGACCCGGCGCCGCGAGTGCCGCCCCGATGCCCAGCGGCAGGCCGGGGCCGATCCCCGCGCCCACCGGATGGATCGAATCGCGGTGGCCGAAGACCGGCGCCAGCCGGTGCGCCCAGGTTGCCCCCGCGATCGTTGCGTCCCGCACGAACAGCGCGTCCCGTGGCATGGCGTCGCGCAGCGCTGCGGGAAACCCTGCGTACGGGCCCAGCGTGTCACGGTAGGCCGACCCCGCCTGGGTCCGGACGCGCGCAAGGTCGGCGCCGAACGCGGGGTCGATCGCCAGTCGCCCCGTCAGCCGATCAGCCAGGCCGGCCAGCACCGTGGCCGCGTCGCCCTGCACGAACGCCTCGGACGCGTAGGTCCGCCCGTTTGCCTTCGGATCGACGTCGATCTGCACCAGGCGGTTTGGCAGGCGCAGCGTGCCGTCCAGCGTCTCATGCCCGCGCAGCCGCGAACCGGCCACCACCATCGCATCGACGCCCGCGTAGAACGCCTCGATCTCCGGCGCGCCGTTGCCGTGCATCGCACCCAGGGTGCGCGCGTGGTCCTCGGGCACGATGC
>JAYUCA010000554.1:0-7075 GCA_043740535.1 Rhodospirillales bacterium
CAATCGAGCCACGCATGGTCCCCGGCGATGGTGCAGTTCAACGGTCATTGCACCCTACGACTTATACCAACGACATTAAATAATGACCCGTCATCGCGAGCCCTTGCGAAGCGATCCCGGACCGATAGATCGGTCTGGCCGCCCTGGACTGCTTCGCAAGAGCTCGCAGTGACGATGCGGACCGGTCAATGCTCAATATCCCTGGTGGAGAGGTCTTCGTGCCCCCTACCGCTTGGCGAGAGTCAGGACTTCAGTGCGCTGGTATTGCTTTCGGGAGACGCCGAGCCCGTCGCCAGGGCCCCCGCGATCAGCGCGATCTGGCGGGCCATGCGGCCCAGGGCGGGATGGTCGCGGTCCGGCGGCTGCACGTCGGGCAGGGGCAGCCCTGCCTCGATCGCGGCGAATGCGCTGTCGAGCCAGCCGCGCCAGGCTGCAAGCGTTGCGGGATCGCCGGCGGCCTGGGCCGGGTCGTGCTGCAAGGCGAGCAGCCGGCCTGCCAGCCGGCGCAGCGCCGCATCGACCGCCAGCGCCGTCTCGGCGTCCGTGCGGGCGGACTTGCGCGGCTCCTGCAGCGCACGGTTCAGCGCGGTTTCAAGGGTGTTGCTGGCCACCCCTGCGGCCCGGCGGACGGCCTCCAGGTTGGCCGGGGATACGGAGGCCGGGTCGATCAGAGCGGCCAGTTCCAGGTCTGCGTAGGCGCCGTGGGCGCGGATGGCGTCGCGCAGCGCCTGCTGCACGCGCATCGGCTCCCAGCTGGGCCATAGCAGCGCGCTGCCGGCGATCGCCATCAGGCCGCCCAGCAGCGTGTAGCCGGCGCGCAGGGCAGCAATGGTGAACTCGCTTTCGCCAGGGCGGCCCAGCTCGCTCAGCAGCACGACCATGGGGGTCAGGAACGCCATGAACAGGCCGAAGCTGACGGCGCGGACGGCGAAGGCCGCCACGGCGAGCGGCGCCATCACGGCGGCCATCGCCAGGGGCGTGTGCACGACGGTGGCGATGCCAGCCGCCGCCACGCCGCCCAGCACGGTGCCGGCCACCCGCTCCAGCGCCTTCTGCCAGGTGCCGGCGAAGAATGGCTGCATGGTCAGCACCAGCGTGATCGTCAGCCAGTGGGCATAGGCGTCGTCCAGCCACAACGTGAAGGCGAGTGCCGGGCCGGCCACGGCGCCGGCCCGCAGCGCGTGGCGCAGGTTGGCCGAGCCCCAATCCAGGTTGGCCCGCACCGGGGCCGCCAGCCGGTCCTGCCAGCGCGCCCTCGTGCCCGCCGCCGCGTCGGCGCCGGGGATCAGGCCCTCGGGCGTCGTCAGCAGCAGCGCCACGCGGACGCGCGCGGTGATGGCGGCGGCCAGGCCCGAAAGGGCAGGGACCGTGTCCAGTGCTGCGAACGCCTCCATCAGCCTTGCCGCTTTCGCCTGTTCCGCGGCGGCGCCGGCCGCATGGTCCTGCCCGGTCGCGTCGGCCAGCAGGGCCAGCAGCAGGCGCAGCGCGGGCAGCGCCTTGGCGGCCGCGGCCCGGGTTTCGGCGTCGGCGTGCTCCAGCACGTCGGACAGGGCGATCAGCACGCCGAACAGCTGGTCCGCCGCCTCCATCTGGATCACCGACTGGCCGGCGCGGGCGCTGCCGCCGCCGCGGATGCGCAGCGTGTCGAGCACCATGACGCGCGCCGCCTCGATGCCGTCGCGGACGTGGCGGCGATGGGCGCGGGCGTGCTCGGCCCACGTCACCGGCTCGGCCCCATTCAGCAGCGGGACCAGGTCTGCCGTCATCACGCCCAGGCGGCGGAAGACTTCGGCCAGGGCGCGCCGGGCCGGGCGGTAGGGGTGCAGGCGCCAGATCAGCACGGTCAGGATCAGCGCCCACAGGCTGCCGCCGGCGAACAGCGCGCCGAGTTCGAGCGCGGCGCCGCGGGCTTCGAGGTGATCGAGCGACAGCACGGTCACGACCACCAGCAGGTTGCCGACCTGGAGCGAGGCCTGGCCCCAGACCCGGGCGAAGCTGAACAGGAAGATCAGCGCAGCGGCAACCGGCACGACCAACGGCAGGCCGACGGGGCGCAGCAGGCCAAAGCCTGCCGTCAGCCCGGCGCCGATGGCGGCCAGCGACAGCAGCGCGGGCACGCGCCGCCGCACCGGGCCGCCGGGGTCGGCAAGGCAGGTCAGCAGCGCGCCGACAGCGGCCTCGGCCAGGGCAGGGCGGTGCAGCCATTCGGCTGCCAGCATCACGGCGGCGACGGCGAGGGCGGCGCGGATGCCCTCGGCCAGGCTGATGGCGCGCAGGTCGAGGCTGACGGGCAGGCGGGACAGGTCCGCCTGGGGGCCGGCGCGCCAGGCGGGTGCCCTATGGGGGATGGGACCGCCCCAAAGCCGTGGGACCCGTAGGGCGGATAAGCGAAGCGTCATCCGCCGTCCACGCAGGGGGCCCCATCAAGTGGCGGATGACGCTGCGCTTTTCCGCCCTACGCGGGTCGGCCGCTATGCTGCGCGGGCCATCTGGCGCAACACGTACTGCAAGATGCCGCCGTTCTTGTAGTATTCGACTTCGTCGGCGGTATCGACGCGGCACATCAGCGGGATGGTGTCGGTCGTGCCGTTGGCGCGGTGGACGATCATCTGCAGGTCGATCCGCGGCGCCAGCGCCTCGACGCCCAGGATGTCGATGATCTCCGTGCCGTCGAGGTTCAGCGAATGCCGGGTCATGCCGTCCTTGAACGTCAATGGCAGCACGCCCATGCCCACCAGGTTGCTGCGGTGGATGCGCTCGAAGCTTTCGACCACCACGGCCCCGATGCCCAGCAGGGCCGTGCCCTTCGCCGCCCAGTCGCGCGACGAGCCCATGCCGTATTCCTTGCCGCCGAACACGACCAGCGGCACGCCTTCTTTCTTGTAGCGCATCGCCGCGTCGTAGATCGCCATCTGCTCGCCGCTCGGCTGGTGCTTCGTCCAGCCGCCTTCGACGCCGCCCACCATCTCGTTCTTGATGCGGATGTTGGCGAAGGTGCCGCGCATCATCACCTGGTGATTCCCACGCCGTGCGCCGAAGCTGTTGAAGTCGCGCTGCATCACCTGGTGCTCGCCGAGGTAGTCGCCGGCCGGGCCTTCCTTCTTGATGTTGCCGGCCGGGCTGATGTGGTCCGTCGTGATGTTGTCGGCGAACAGCGCCAGCACCCGGGCGCCCTTGATGTCGGCGATCGCCTTGGGCGTCATCGTCATGCCCTCGAAATACGGCGGGTTCTGCACATAGGTGCTGCCGCCGTTCCAGCGGTAGGTCTCGCTGCTGGTGTCGACCTCGATCGCCTGCCACTCCTTGGTGCCCTGGAACACCTCGCCGTAGCGCTTGATGAACTGGTCGCGCCCGAGCGCCGACGCCACCGTGTCCGCGATCTCCTGGTTCGAGGGCCAGATGTCCTTCAGAAACACCGGGTTGCCGTCATTGTCGTTGCCGAGCGACACCGTCGTGATGTCTTCGTTCATCGTGCCGAGCAGCGCGTAGGCGACCACCAGCGGCGGGCTCGCCAGGTAGTTGGCGCGCACGTTCGGGTGGACCCGGCCCTCGAAGTTGCGGTTGCCGGACAGCACGGAGACGGCGACCAGCTTGTTGTGCTCGATCGCCTCGGCGATCTCCTCGTCCAGCGGGCCGGAGTTGCCGATGCAGGTCGTGCAGCCGTAGCCGACCAGCTGGAAGCCCAGCGCATCCAGCTCCTGGCTGAGGCCCGCCTTGTCCAGGTACTCGGTGACGACCTGGCTGCCCGGCGCCAATGACGTCTTGACCCAGGGCTTCGGCCGCAGCCCCTTCGCCCGCGCCTTCTTGGCCAGCAGCCCGGCGCCCAGCATGACGTAGGGGTTGCTGGTGTTGGTGCAGCTGGTGATGGCCGCGATCACGACGTCGCCGTGGGTGATCTCGTAGTTGGTACCGTTCACGGCCACTTTCCGGCCGACGTCGTTGGCGGCCACGCCCAGGCTTTTCGTCAGGTCCGACCTGAACGCCGCGGACGCGTCCTTCAGCAGCACCTTGTCCTGCGGCCGCTTCGGCCCGGCGATGCTCGGCAGCACGGTGTTCAGGTCCAGCTCGACGATGCTCGTGTAGACGGCCTCGGGCGTGCTCGCGTCCACCCACATGCCCTGCGCCTTGGCATAGGCCTCGACCAGCGCCACCCGCTCCTCCGCACGGCCGGTCAGGCGCAGGTAGCCGAGCGTCGCGGCATCGACCGGGAAGATGCCGCAGGTCGCGCCGTATTCCGGGGCCATGTTGGCGATGGTCAGACGGGTGGCGACCGAAAGCGCGGCCAGGCCGGGGCCGAAGAACTCGACGAACTTCCCCACGACGCCCTGCTTGCGGAGGATCTGCGTGACGGTCAGCGCCAGGTCCGTCGCCGTGCTGCCCTCGGGCAGCGCGCCCACCAGGCGGAAGCCGATGACGTCGGGGATCAGCATGGCGATGGCCTGGCCGAGCATCGCGGCCTCCGCCTCGATGCCGCCCACGCCCCAGCCGAGGACGCCGATGCCGTTGGCCATCGTCGTGTGGCTGTCGGTGCCGAACAATGTGTCGGGGTAGGCGACAGTCTCGCCATCGACCTCGGTCGTCCAGACGGTCTCGGCCAGGAACTCGACGTTCACCTGGTGGCAGATGCCGGCGCCGGGGGGGACCACGCGGAAGTTCTCGAAGGCGGACTGGCCCCAGCGCAGGAAGGTGTAGCGCTCGCCGTTGCGGGAGAACTCGGCGTCCATGTTCTTGTGCAGCGCGTCCTTGCTGGCGGAGAAGTCCACCATCACGGAGTGGTCGATCACGAGATCGACGGGCACCATCGGGTTCACCTGGTCCGGCCGGCCGCCCAGCTGCTTGATGCCGTCGCGCATCGCGGCGAGATCGACGACGGCCGGGACGCCGGTGAAGTCCTGCATCAGGATGCGCGCCGGGCGGAACGGGACTTCCCGGGTCGAGCTGCCGGTCTTGGCCCATTCGGCGATGGCCCGGGCGTCATCGACGGTGTAGGTGCCGCCGTTCTCGAAGCGCAGCACGTTCTCCAGCAGGATCTTCAGGCTGACCGGCAGGCGGCTGGTGTCTTCGCCCAGCGCGCGGGCGGCGGCCGGCAGCGAGAAGTAGGCGTAGGTCTTGCCCGCGGCGGTGAGGGTCTGACGCGTCTTGAGGCTGTCGTGCCCGATCATGTTCATCGCGGGGGTCTTTCCTGGGTAGAAGATCGTGGTCTTGTCGATGCGGGGCTTAAACCATACAGGTGCGGGGGCGTCCACACGCTGCATTCCATCATAAGGTAGCATGACCGCCGCCCCATCGCCCGTTTCCGGCCCGTTGCCCGCTGCAGGACTACAGGCGTGCGGCTTATCGGCCTTCCGGGGAGAGCGGCTGGTGCTGCGCGACGTCAGCCTGTCGGTCCCGAATGGCGGCGCGCTGCTGCTGCTCGGCGCCAACGGCGCGGGCAAGAGCACGCTGCTGCGGGTGTTGGCGGGGCTGAAACGGCCGGACGGCGGCACGGTGCGGTGGCGCGGGACGCCGGCCGGCGAAGCGGGGGCGGCTATCGCGTATCTGGGCCATCTGGATGCGTTGAAGCCTGGTCTGACGGCGCGCGAGAACCTGGCTTTTCCCCCGGCCGATGACCGGGCCTTTGCGGCGCTGGGCCTGGACGCGCTGGCGGACGTGCCGGCCCGGATGCTGTCGGCGGGCCAGAAGCGCCGGGTGGCGCTGGCCCGGCTGGCGGGAAGCGGCGCCGGGCTGTGGCTGCTGGACGAACCCAGCCTGGGGCTCGATGCCGCATCGGTGGCGGCGCTCGGCGGGCTGCTCGCGGCCCACCGCGCCGGCGGGGGCGCCGTCGTGGCGGCGACGCACCTGCCGCTGCCGCTGCCGGATGCCGTGGAAATGCGCCTGGGACATGCGACTGTGACGATCCCATGACCGCCGCCCTGGCGCTGCTGTCCCGCGAGCTTCGCCTGTCGGTCCGCCACGGCGCCGACACGCTGGCTGCCGTGCTGTTCTTCGTGCTCGTCGCCGCCCTGTTCCCGCTGGCGATCGGCCCGGCGCCAGAGACGCTGGCCCGGCTGGCGCCCGGCATCGTCTGGGTCGGCGCGCTGCTGGCCGCCCTGCTGCCGCTGGACCGGCTGTTCGGCGCCGATTTCGAAGACGGGTCGCTCGACCAGCTCCTGCTGGCCGGGCTGCCGGCCGCGATGGTGGCTGCGGTGAAGGCGCTGGCGCACTGGCTGGGGACCGGCCTGCCGCTGCTGCTGGCGGCGGGGCCGGTGGCCGTGATGCTGCAGATGCCGGCGGAGCTGGCGCCGGTGCTGCTGGCCGGGCTGCTGCCGGGCACGCTGGCGCTGTCGCTGCTGGGCACGCTGGGGGCCGCAGTCGTGGTGGGCGCGCGGCGCGGCGGCGTGCTGCTGCCGCTGCTGGTGCTGCCGCTGGCCACCCCGGTGCTGATCTTCGGCGCGGCGGCGGTCGAGGCGGCGGGCGCCGGCATGACGGCCCGGCCGCATCTGCTGCTGCTGTGCGCGGTGCTGGCGGCGGCGCTGCCGCTGTGCCCGCTGGGCGCCGGGGCCGCGCTGCGCGGGGCGGCGGACGCATGACCGATAGCGCCGTCAAGATCGCCTTCGTCGACACCGGCAACACCGGCCGCAGCGTGACGGCCGAGGCCCTGGCCAACGTCATCATCCGCGAGAAAGGGTTGCCGGTCGCCGTGATCTCCCGCGGCGTCGACATGAACCCGTTCTTCATCGGCCCCGAGCCCCATGCGGCAACGCTGCTGATGCAGCGCGGCATCGACGTTTCAGGCCATCTGGCCGCGCCGCTGACCGCCAACGACGTGCGTCATGCCGACCTGGTCATCACGCTGACGGAAAAGCACAAGGCGACGATCGTCGCGCAGTTCCCCGAGGCCACGCCGAAGACGTTCATGATCTCGGAGTATGCGACCGGCCAGGCGGCCGACGTGCCGGACGCGTTCGGCCAGGAGATGCCGGCGTATGAGGAGATGGTCCGGCAGGTGTCGGTCTACGTGCCGCTGGTGCTGGAAAAGGCGTTGAAGGCGGGTTGACCGTAACGGATCACGGGCGTAAGGCCCCGGTCGCGCCGC
>JAYUCA010000555.1:0-2766 GCA_043740535.1 Rhodospirillales bacterium
GCCGGCGTCGGCGGCCACCACGTGGCACGTGCCGCACTGCCGGGCAAACAGCGTCGCGCCGTCCACCTTTGCGGGTTCCGGCACGCTGAATTGCGCCGAAGCGCCGCCCTGCATCGCAGCACTTGCCACTATCGCACCTGCGAACAGCATTGCGGCTTTCGCGCCCATTCCATCGTCTCCGAGTCGTCTACGGGGCAGACGTTAGGAAAGCTCGCTCGCGCGGCGGTAGTATCAGGCTACGACGGCGCAATTTTCCAAGGTCTGCGCGCGTGCCAGCCGCTCGTCTACCTGGCGCGCATGCAGGTCCCGGTGGCGCATGAAATGCAGGCACGTGACCCGCAGGAACGAGGCGAGGTTCGCGACCTCATCCTGGTGGGACAGAACCTCGTCGCACAGCACGCCGATGAACCGGGCGACGGACATCTGCTCCCGCTGGGCGATCTCTTCGAGAATTTCCCAGAACGCGGCCTCAAGCCGGATCGAGGTGGCGTGGCCATGCAATCGGACCGCCCGGGTCTCGGCGGCGTAGCTGGACGGATCCTGGGAACGGAACAGCGAGCACATGACGTTTCCTGACATTCTTCGTGGGCATGACGCCTGGTGCGGGAGGATATGCGGGCTGCTCCCGAAACGGCAATCGTTCTTGCTGGTGCAGAAACCGATGTTGCAGCATCGCCGTTCACCCCGCCAAGGCAGGCGTCGCTAAGGCCGCCGGGCTGACGGCGCCCTCAACCTCCCTGCAACGACCACCGCCGGATGCCGAGCGCTCCATCTCATTGTCCAGCCAGAGCACGAGACGCTGCAGGTCGGGGCGGGTGCGGAGGTGGTGGGCGTACCAGAGTTCGAGCCGATGCGGGCCGGGCACGAACCCGAACGGCGCCGCCAGGTGCCCGGCTTCGATCTCGCTCTCAACAAGAAGGCGCGGCGCAAGACCCAGACCCAGGCCGCAGGCGGCCGCCTGGATCAGCAGGTAGAAGTGGCCATAGCTTTCCTGCGGCACGACATGGACATCGGGCCGCCCGATGGCGTGGGTCCACTCCGCCCAGGCGTCCGGCCGGGTGGCAGTGGACAGGATCCGTGCGCGGGCCAGGTCGTCCGGCGCCACGAGGGCGTGGCGCGCGGCGTAGTCGGGGTGACAGACCGGGCCGATCTCCTCGGTCATCAGCTTCCTGGTGACCGCGGTCGACGGGGGGCGATACATGCTGGTGCGGATCGCCACGCTGATCCCGTCGCGGATGAAGTCGACATCGCCATGGCTGATGTTCAGCCGCAGCTCGACGTCCGGGTTGGCCTGCTTGAAGCTTTCGAGGCGTGGGATCAGCCAATACATCATGATCGTGGCCGAGCATGACAGCGTGAGCGGCGCGGGCTGCACGCGTGAGACCGCCAGATGCATCAGCCCGAACGCATCGGCCAGGCCGATGGCCAGCTGCGCGCCCTCCGTCGTCGTCGAGACCGCACGGGGATGGCGCTGCAGCAGCAACAGTCCGAACTGAGCCTCCAGCGCCTTGACATGACGGCTGACGGCGCCGTGCGTCACGCCCAGCTCCGCCGCGGCGGCGCTCATGCTGCCCAGGCGGGCCGTCGCCTCGAAAGCCCTCAAGGCGTTCAGTGGCAAACGCGGCGGCAGCGACATGGCAACGGCGCCCCTTCCGTAAATGAGCTGTCAGTTTTTATCACAGATCGGCGCGTGATGGGTGATTGATGGTCAGCCCCCGCGTTGTGTAGCGTGGCTGGTAACGAATAATAAAGTCAGGGTGGAAACCAGAACGTCGAAGCGGCATCGAACTCCGTGCCCACGGCCCGAGGACGGGCCGCCCGGGTGCACGGCCCGGGCACGGGCCGCCTGGAGCAGCCGCCCTCGAACGCGCCGGCGCCGACCCTGACATCCTCGAACCCACAGGGATGTCCATGTCCGCGATCGTGCCTGGAATTGCGCCTGCCATCTTCAACGCACCTGGCCCGATGGGGCTGATCCAACGGCTGCTCGCGGCGCTCGACCGGGGCATCGGCGTCGTGGTCGAGGCTGCGGCCGCCTCGCTGGTCCTGGCAGAAATCCTGATCCTGTTCATCGGCGTGGTCAGCCGCTACGTCTTCCACAGCCCCATCGTCTGGTCGGACGAGCTTGCGTCCCTGCTGTTCCTGTGGCTCGCGATGCTGGGCGCGGTCGTGGCGTTCCGGCGGGCGGAGCACATGCGCATGACGGCGCTCGTGAACATGGCCGGTCCCGGCGTGCAGCCGTTCCTCGAGGCGCTGGCGCTGGCGGTGAGCGTGGGGTTCCTGATCCTCACGCTCGGGCCCGCGGTCGAGTTCGCGATGGAGGAGCGCTTCATCACGACCCCGGCGCTCGAGATCTCGAACGCCTGGCGTGCGGCGGCCCTGCCGATCGGCATCGTCCTGATGCTGGTGATCGGCGTCTTCCGGCTGATCGAAAGCCCCGGGCGGCGGTCCGTCCTGGCGGCGGTCGGCGTGGTTGCGGTGGCCGCGGTGGCGCTCTATCTCGCCGGGCCGCTGTTCCGGCCGCTGGGCAACTACAACCTGATCCTGTTCTTCGTCGGGCTCGTCGGCGTGCTGGTGCTGGCCGGCGTGCCGATCGCGTTCACCTTCGGCGTCGCCACGTTCGGCTACCTGGCGCTGACGACGCGGCTGCCGGTCATCGTGCTGGTCGGCCGCATGGACGAGGGCATGAGCCACCTGATCCTGCTCGCGATCCCGCTGTTCGTCTTCCTGGGGCTGCTGATCGAGATGACGGGGATGGCGCGCGCC
>JAYUCA010000556.1:0-2754 GCA_043740535.1 Rhodospirillales bacterium
CCGAGACTCGAGAGCGGGCTGGTCACCAGCCCGTCACCCAATCGTTACCCCTCCAAATGACGTTGGCGCGACCCAACTTCGTCGTCAGACGGCACCCGACGAAGTAGCGCCCCCGCGCACTCCCCGCGGTGTACTAGGGTCTGTGACCGGAGTTCCCGGGCATCTAGCCCTCTTCTGATCTGGTCTTTGGCCGTGCGACCCTGGGAGTGTTCGAAGCTTCCGGAGTTACACGGCCATGACGAGGACCAGCCTGGACGACGCCCTGTGGGCGTCGCTGATGCTGACGATGCAGCAGATCCCGCGCGCATGGAAGCGCGATGAGGCAGCGCTGCGGCGCTTCGTCGAGGCCGCGCTATGGATTGGCCGGACGGGTGCGCCATGGCGAGACCTGCCCGGCGACCTGGGCTACTGGCCCAGCGTCTATCACCGCTTCCGGCGCTGGTCGGTGCGCGGCTGGTGGGAGCTGGTGTTCGAGGCGCTGCGCCCGGCTCTGCCCGCGGACGGGCTGGTGCTGCTGGACAGCACGACGTGCAAGGCGCAACGCGCCGCCTCGGGTGCTGCGCGCAGCGACGCCGAGGCGGAGTGCCTCGGCCGCAGCCGCGGCGGGCTGTGCTCGAAGCTGCACGCCTGCGCGGACGGCGCGGGCCGCATCCTGCGGCTCGTGCCAAGCCCCGGCCAGCACTCCGACCTGCGCCATGCCCCAGCCCTCGTCTCAGGCATCCCCGCGCGCGACGCAGCACTCGACCGCGGCTACGTGTCGGCCAAGCTGCGCGCCGCGCTCGCGGCCGAGGGCTGCGCCGTCCACACCCCGCCCAAGCTCGGCATGGTGGACCCGCCGCCCTGGGACAAGGCGATCTATGCCCGCCGCCACCACGTCGAGAACCTGTTCTCGAAGCTGAAGGACTGGGGGCGCATCGCACTCCGGCGCGACAAAACGCGGCGGAGCTGGATGGGCTTCGCCCATCTCGCCGCGACGCTCATCAACCTGCGCGTCGCAGAGTTCAGTCACAGACCCTAGGGACCATAGCACCGCCCGTTTCTACGCCCGCAGGCGGATCACAGGCCCGCGGAGGTTTTTTAGGATGTCGCGCTCCATCTGCGCCCGCTCCAGCTCCCGGCGCAGGTGCCGGATCTCCAGCTGCTCGGCCGACGCCGCGACTGCAACGCCGCCGGGCCTGACCACGGACGCCGTCTGCCCCGCCCCGTTGGCCAGGCTGCGCCAGCGTCGCAGCACCGACGGTTCCAAACCCAGTTCGGCCGCCACCTGCGTCAGCGGTCGGCCGCTGTCCCGCAACAGGACCACCGCCTCGCGCTTGAACTCGTCCGTGAACTCTCGTCGTGTCTTCTTCGTCGTCGTCATCAACACCGCCGCTCCCACAGGAGCTTACGCGAGGTGTCCACCGTAACGGGGGATGGTCAAGATTGGCTCAGATAGACAACGGTCGGCTCTAGCAGCCTGTCGGATTGAGCTGCCATTCCCTGATCTTCCTGGTTAGAATCGTCGCATGGCAACCTTCGTTCCTTGCGAACGCGACCAGGCTTTTCTGCTCCCGCCCGACATGAAGGATTGGCTGCCCGACGACGATCTCGCGCATTTCGTCATTGCCGCAGCCGAGCGTGTTTCGATGGGAGCCTTCCAGGTTAACGACCGCAATTCTGGCAAGCCGCAGTATCATCCGCGCATGATGCTGGCGCTTCTGGTGTATTCCTATGCCAACGGCCTGCTCTCGTCCCGCCGGATCGAGCGAGCGACGCACCGCGATCTCGGCGTGCGGTTTGTGACCGCCAACACCCACCCGGATCACGACACGATCGCCGCGTTCCGGCGGCACAATCGCGCGGCGTTCGAGGCCGCCTTTGTCGATATCCTGCTGATGGCCCGGCAGACCGGTTTGTTGAGCATCGGCACGGTATCGGTCGATGGCACCAAGATCGATGCCAACGCGTCCAAGTTACGCTCCGTACGTTATGACCGGGCACAAACCCTGCGCGCCAAGCTCGCCGCCGACATCGCCGGGTTGACCGAGCAGGCCGAAGCCGCTGACACGGCCGACGTGCCGGACCCGCAGGTGCTGCCCAAGGAGATCGCCCGGCGGCAGGCGCTCAAGACCAAGCTCGATGCCGCCTGCGCGCAGATGGAAGCCGACGCACGTGCCGCAGCCCAAGCCGCCCAGCCTGCCTACGCGGCCAAGAAGGCCGTCTATGAAGCCAAGACCGGCCGGCGCGGGCGGCCGCCCAAACCACCTGACGACGCGCCGCCGCCCGAGCGGCAAAGCAACCTGACCGACCCTGACAGTGCGCTGATGCGCCGGTCCGACGCGCATGAATACCGCCAAGCCTACAACGCGCAGGCAGTGGTTTGCGCCGATGGGGCCCAACTTATCCTGGCGACCAACCTCGTCGCCACCACAGCCGACGCGCCGAGCTTCGCCCAGACCGTACTGAGTATGAAGGACACGGTCGGACTGCCCGAACGAGTGCTCGCCGACACCGGTTACGCAAGCCGTCCGGCGGTCGAGGCACTGCACGCACACGGCATCGAACCCCTCGTCGCAATCGGTCGGACCCAGCCGCACCGGCCCTACGACTTCCGCCCACCACCGCCACCGAGCACACCACGACGGATCGCCGAACCGTGGCGGATCGCGATGCAGGCCAAGCTGGAAACCGAGGATGCCAAAGCCCAATACAAAAAGCGCAAGCAAACCGTCGAGCCAGTGTTTGGCATCATCAAGAGCGCAATCGGATTTCGCC
>JAYUCA010000557.1:0-1689 GCA_043740535.1 Rhodospirillales bacterium
ATCTCCCGCCCACGCGCCGACAGGATGCCCGCCGTGACGGTGCCGCCCAGGCCGAACGGGTTGCCCACCGCGACCACCCAGTCGCCGACCCGCGCCGCGTCCGAATCGCCCAGCGCCAGATGCGGCAGCGCCGTGTCCGACTTCACCTGCAGCACCGCCAGGTCCGTCTTCGGGTCCGTCCCGACCACCTTCGCCGCCAGCTTCCGCCCGTCCGCCAGCGTCACCTGGATGTCGGTGGCGCCCTTCACGACATGCGCGTTCGTCACGATCCGCCCCTGCGCGTCGACGATGAAGCCGGAGCCCAGGGCATGCACCACCTGCGCCGGGGCCTGCTGCTGCCCCTGCTGCTGCCGGCCGAAATACTGCCCGAACATGCGTTCCTGCGGCGACCCGGCGGGGAACGGCGAAGCCTGGTCCTCTGCCTGCTGCCGCATCGTCGTGCTGATCGTGACCACCGCGGGGCTCACGCGCTCCACCAGGTCCGCAAAGCCCGGCAGCGCCTGTGCGGCCGGACGCCCCACGTTGATCGGGGCCGTTTGCCCGACGGCCGGGCCCTGCGCGAAGGCGGGCGAGGCCTGCCACGCGCCGACGCCCGACATCGCCGTGGCGGCGAGCAAGGCGGCAATGAAGGCGGGCCGGCGAAGCCGGGCGCTAAGTTTGGGCATGGTTGCTGTCCTTGAACCGATGGGTCCGCCCATGAAGGCTGGCGTTACCCCCATGTGCGCCCCCCACGATGGAGGTTCGCCCGGCGCGATCATGAAGAACGCGTCAGGAAGCGGCGGCCGACAGATCGACCCGAACCTCCAGCCCGCCGCCGGGCCGCGCGTCGCGCAACTCGACGCTGCCGCCATGGGTCTGCGCGGCCGCCTTCACCAGCGCCAGGCCCAACCCGGTGCCAGGCGTGCCGCGGCTTTGGTCCAGCCGCACGAAGCGCCGCAGCACCGCCTCGCGCTCCGCCGCCGGCACGCCGGGTCCGTCATCGGCGACGATCAGCACCGGGCCGGGCCGCAGCGCCACCAGCACGGCGCCGGCGCCATGCGCCAGGGCGTTGTCGAGCAGGTTGGCCAGCATGCGCTGCAGCAGCGCCGGGTCGCCCTGCACGTGCAGGCCCGGTTCCACCTCGATCGTGAAGGCCCGGCCAACCTCTTCGGCCACCGGCGCATAGGCCTCCGCCACCCCTGTCACCAGCGCCGACAGGTCCACGGCCTGCCGCGCCCCGGCGCCCGCCTCGGCCCGGGCGATCCGCAGCAGCGCGCTGAAGGTGTCGAGCACGGCATCGAGCTCGCCGATCGCCTCCGTCAGGACGTGGTCCTCGCCGGTGGCGCGCACGGCCCCCTCCAGAGTTTGGCGCAGCCGCTGCAGCGGCCCGCGCAGGTCATGCGCGATGTCGTCCGTCACCTGGCGCTGGGCGGCCACCAGCGTCTCCAGCCGCCCCAGCATCCCGTTCACCGTCACGACCAGGCGGTCGAACTCGTCGCCGCGGCCAGATTCCGGCAGCCGCCGCGACAGGTCGCCGGCGTTCACCAGCGCCGCCACGTCGGACACCTGGGCCAGCCGCCGCTCCAGCGCCCGCGCGGCGATGAACCCCAGCAGCAGCGCCAGCGCCCCGGCGCCGAGCGCGGCCGCCAGCGGCGTCCATGCCAGCGCGCTCGCCGCATCCTCGGCCGCCGCCAGCGGCGCCGCGACCAC
>JAYUCA010000558.1:0-3967 GCA_043740535.1 Rhodospirillales bacterium
GGTCATCATGTCGATGTTCTGCACGTCCGTCCGCTCCCGCAGGTGTTCCACCAGGCGGCGGAACGCGGCGGCCTCCAACTCGGTGCGCATCGGATTGTCGATCTCGGTCATGGTGTGTCCTCCTGCCCTCCATAGGTGGCCAGGCCGCCCCCTGGATCAACTGCCCACGCTTGACCATAGTGCGCCCAGGGGCAGGAGACGGCATGGACTGGGACAACCGGACGGCACGGGCAGCACTGCGCGCGATGTTCGACGCGGCCATCGCCAGCGCCGATCCCCACCAGGTGCTCGCCGCCCACCTGCCCGCACGGCCCGCCGGCCGCACCGTCATCGTCGGCGCCGGAAAATCCGCCGCCAGCATGGCCGCAGCGCTCGAGGCCGCCTGGCCCGATATCCCCCTCGAAGGCGTCGTCGTCACCCGCTACGGCCACGCCGTGCCCACACGCCGCATCCAGGTCATCGAATCGAGCCACCCCGTCCCCGACGCCAACAGCGAGCGCGGCGCCCGCGCCATCATGACCGCGGTCCAGGGACTGACCCCCGACGACCTCGTCATCGCGCTGATGTCCGGTGGCGCCTCAGCCCTGATCGAGCTGCCCGCCCCAGGCCTGACGCTGGACGACCTGAAGGCCGTCAACACCGCCCTGCTCGCCTCCGGCGCCCCCATCGGCACCATGAACGCCGTCCGCAAACACCTGTCCGCCATCAAGGGCGGCCGCCTCGCCGCCGCCGCCGCGCCCGCCCGCGTCGTCACCATCGCCATCAGCGACGTGCCCGGCGACGACCCGGCCACCATCGGCAGCGGCCCCACCATCCCCGACGCCACCACCTGGGCCGACGTCCGCGCCATCGCCGCCCGCTACAACGTGGCTCTCCCCCGCACCGAAGGCCCCGAAACCCCGAAACCCAACAAGATCACCCCCGACGTCCGCATGATCGCCACCCCCGCCAAGGCGCTGGCCGCCGCCGCCGCCGCCGCCCGCGCGCACGGCCTCACGCCGCTGATCCTGGGCGACGCGATCGAGGGCCTCAGCAACGAGGTCGGCACCGTCATGGCCGGCATCGCCCGCAGCGTCCGCACCCACGGCCACCCGCTGCCCGCCCCCTGCGTGCTGCTCTCCGGCGGCGAAACCACGGTCGTCCTCCCCCCCGGACACCAGGGCAAGGGCGGCCGCAACACCGAGTTCCTGCTGAGCCTCGCCGTCAACCTGGAAGGCCTGCCCGGCATATGGGCGCTGGCCGGCGACACCGACGGCATCGACGGCAACCAGGACGCCGCCGGCGCGATCGTCACCCCGGACAGCATGGCCCGCGCCCGCGCCCAGGGCCTCGACCCGGCCGCCCTGCTGGCCGCCCATGACAGCTACGCCCTGTTCCTGGCGCTGGACGACCTCGTCCGCACCGGCCCCACCCTCACCAACGTCAACGACATCAGGGCCATCCTGGTCGCCTGACCCAGACAAGGACGTCAGCCATGGCCGCCCGTATCAAGCTGCGCCGCCGGCGCCGCACGAAGATCATCGCCACCCTCGGCCCGGCCAGCAGCACGGCCGAGATGCTGTCCCGCCTGTTCTACGCCGGCGCCGACGTGTTCCGCCTCAACTTCAGCCACGGCACGCATGACGACCACTTAGCCCGCATCCAGATGATCCGCGCGCTCGAGGACCACGCCGGCCGCCCCATCGGCATCCTGGCCGACGTGCAGGGCCCGAAGCTGCGCGTCGGCGCCTTCCAGGCCGGCCGCGTCGTGCTGCAGACCGGCCAGGCCTTCCGCCTCGACATGTCGCCCGTCCCCGGCGACACCCGTCGCGTCTCGCTGCCCCACCCCGAGATCATCCAGGCCGCCCAGATCGGCACCACCCTGCTGCTGGACGACGGCAAGCTCCGCCTCCGCGTGACCCGCGTGCGCGAAGACCACCTGGAAACCGAGGTCGTCACCGGCGGCCCGCTCAGCGACCGCAAGGGCGTCAACGTGCCGGACGTCGCCCTCCCCATCCCGTCGCTGACGAAAAAAGACCGCATCGACCTCGAGTTCGCGCTGCAGAACGGCGTCGATTACATCGGCCTCAGCTTCGTGCAGCGCGCCGAGGACGTCGCCGAGGCCAAGGCGCTGACCCGCGGCCGCGCCTGGATCATGACCAAGATGGAAAAGCCCCAGGCGCTCGACAACCTCGATGCCATCATCGCCGAATCCGACGCCGTGATGGTCGCCCGCGGCGACCTCGGCGTGGAACTCCCGCCCGAAGAAGTGCCACTGGCCCAAAAACGCATCGTCCGCGCCGCCTGGCAGCGCGGCATCCCGGTCGTGGTCGCGACCCAGATGCTCGAAAGCATGATCAGCGCACCCTCCCCCACCCGCGCCGAGGCCTCCGACGTCGCCACCGCCGTGTTCGACGGCGCCGACGCCGTGATGCTCAGCGCCGAAACCGCCGCCGGGCAATACCCCTACGAGGCCGTGAACATGATGGACCGCATCGTCGAACGGGTGGAGCGCGACCCGGGCTGGCGCAGCATCATGGAATCGCACCGCCCGGAACCCGAGCGCCTGTCCGCCAGCGCCATCGCGACGGCCAGTCGCCAGGTGGCCCACACCATCGGCGCCGCCGCCATCGCCGCCTTCACCGAGGGCGGCAGCACAGCGCTCCGCATCGCCCGCGAACGCCCCGACGTCCCGGTGCTGGGCCTGACCAGCAACCTGGCCACCGCCCGCCGCCTCGCCGTGGTCTGGGGCGTGCACGCCGTGCAAACCCCCGAGCTGCACACCATGAGCGAATCCGTCACCCGCGCCGCACGGATCGCCCGCGCCGAAGGCTTCGCCTCGCCCGGTCAAGAGATCGTGGTCACCGCCGGCATCCCGTTCAACCAGCCCGGCACCACGAACGCGCTGCGGGTCGCAACGGTGAAGTAGCCAAGACGTTTCCCCCTCCCTGAAGGAGCACGGCCGTCCAGGGAAAGTTACCTGCCCTTGAAATCGTCATCACCGGACTTGATCCGGTGATCCACGCGGTCACGCCTACCACGACATTGGACGTTGGGCTCTACACGTCCGATGTTGGGTGCAAGCGAACCGCGTGGATGGCCGGGTCAAGCCCGGCCATGACATAATACATTGATATGTAGACTAGATTTTCCCCGGACAGCCGGGTTGCCTGAAGAAGGGGCCGGGGAGGCGCGGGTTCACGCGGACGATCGCACCGCGACGAGCCCCGCATCCCAAGCCACCCACCTCAAGCCGCCCGAACCTCCGACACGAACATCGTCACCTCGCTGGACAGCTTCTCCGCCTGCACCGACACGTTCCCGGCCGCGCCCAGAACCTCGTTGGCGGCAGCCCCCGTGTCGCTCGCCGCATCGCGCACCCCGCCGATGTTGGACGTCACCTCCATCGCCGCCCGCGCCGTATCGTGCACCGTCCGCGCGATCTCCGACGTCGCGACACCTTGCTCCTCCACCGCCGAGGCGATCGAGGTGGCGATCGTGCTCGCCTCCCCGATGATGACGGCGATCCCGCGGATCGCATCGACAGCCTCTTTCGTCGCCGCCTGGATCTGCCCGATCTGCCCGCCGATCTCCTCCGTCGCCCGCGCCGTCTGCGTCGCCAGGTTCTTCACCTCGGACGCCACCACCGCGAACCCCTTGCCCGCATCGCCCGCCCGCGCCGCCTCGATCGTGGCGTTCAACGCCAGCAGGTTCGTCTGGCCCGCGATGCTGTGGATCAACCCCACGACCTGGCCGATCCGGTCAGCCCCGTCCGACAGCGCCTGCACGATCGTGTCGGTGCGCTTGGCCTCCGCCAGCGCCTGCTCCGCGATCGAGGCCGACTTCGTCACCTGCCGGCTGATCTCGGCGATCGAGCTCGACAGCTCCTCCGCCGCGGCGGCCGCCGTCTGCACGTTGGCGCTCGCGTTCTCCGAAGCCCGGGCGACCACCCCGGCCTGGTCGTTCGCCCGCCCGGCCGTCTCGCTCA
>JAYUCA010000559.1:0-3501 GCA_043740535.1 Rhodospirillales bacterium
GACGCGGTGGTCATCCACAACGGCATCGTCGAGAACTACCTCTCACTCAAGCGCCAGACCTGGCGCAGGCCGCGCTCAATCACCCAGTCTTCGATGGAACGCAGTTCCGTGGTGGTCTGCCCGTCGCCCCTGGCGGCTCGTGGTGACGGGTCATGATCCCCGAGGTTTCGTAGAAGGCGCCGCTACTTGCCATACACCAGGTTGGGCAGACCCATGGCGATCCCAGGGACCAGCGACAGGATCACGACCGCGATCCCCATCAGCACGACGAAGGGCAGCGTTCCCCAGATGATCGGCCCCAGGCCGATGTCGGGGGCGATCCGGTTGATGACGAAGATATTGAGACCGACCGGCGGATGGATCAGCCCCATCTCCATGACGACCGCCATGACGACGCCGAACCAGATCAGGTCGAAGCCCGCCTCCCGCAGCGGCGGCAGGATGATCGGGGCGGTCATCAGGATGATCGACACGGGCGGCAGGAAGAACCCGAGCATCACCACCAGCAGCAGGATGGCCGTCAGCAGAAGCCACTTGCCCAGTTGCAGCCCGACGATCCAGCCTGCCGCAGCCTGGCTGATGTGCAGATAGCTCATCACGTAGCTGTACAGCAGGCTCATGCCGATGATCAGCAGCAGCATGCCGCTCTCGCCGAGCGTCCCGGCGAAGATCGGCTTGAGGTCTGCAAGGCGCCAGGCGCCATACACGAGGGCAATCAGCAGCAGCGCCAGGACCGCGCCCAGCCCGGCGGTTTCACTCGGCGTCGCGATGCCGCCGTACAGGGCGACCATGACCCCCGTCAGCAGCACGAGGAACGGCAGAACGCGGGGCAGCGCCGCCATCTTGTCGCCGAAGCTGTAGGTGTCCTGGCGCAGGATCTCGCTGGGTGCGCCGCCCGCCGCCGCATCACGCTTCGCCGCGGCGAACTCCCCTCGCCAATGCCACATCGCATAGGTGGCGAACATCACCACCAGCAGAATGCCCGGCCCGATGCCGGCCAGGAACAGCCGCCCCAGCGACTGCTCGGCGGCCACCGCATACAGGATCAGCACGATGCTGGGCGGCAGCAGGATGCCAAGCGTCCCGCCGGCAGCGACCAACCCGGCGGCAAAGCCCGGTGAATAGCCGCGGCGCCGCATCTCGGGGATGCCCGAGCTGCCGATGGCGCTGCACGTCGCAGGCGAGCTGCCCGCCATCGCCGCGAACAGCCCGCACGCGATGACGACAGCGACGCCGAGCCCGCCGGGAACCCGGTGCAACCAGGTATGCAGCGCGTCGTACAGGTCTTTGCCCGCCCGCGACTTGCCGATCGCAGCGCCCTTGAGGATGAACAGCGGGATGGTCAGCAGCGTGATGCTGGCCAGTTCCTCATAGACGTTCTGCGCCACGGTATCGAGCGACGCCGCAGGCATGAAGATCAGCATGAACACCGTCGCCACCCCGCCCAGCGCGAACGCGATGGGCATGCCGGAGAACAGTGCGGCGAGCGTGGCCCCGCCATACAGCAGGCCGATCTGAAGCGCCGTCATCGGGACGCCTGATTTTGCCGCGCGCCCAGCACCTGCAACAGCAGCTGCAACGCCAGCAGGCCCATCCCGACCGTCATGCAGCCGTATGGTATCCACAGCGGCGGGCCCCAGGCGGATGGCGTGGTTTGGCCGTCCTCGATCGCCTCCATCATCAGCGCCCAGCTTTTCCACGCGAAGAATGACACGAACAACAGGCTGAGAAGGTCGGCAAGCCAACGGCGTGCCCGGTCCGCCGCAGGCGGCAGCACGGCGGCCAACGCGTCGATGGCGACATGCCCACGCCGCGCCTGCACCCAGGATGCGGACGCGAACGTGGCGCCCACAAGAAGGAAGGTGCTCAGCTCATCCTGCCAGTCGCTGGGGGTGCTGAAGAAATACCGGCCGGCGACTTCCCAGGTCAGGACGATACCCGCCGCGCCGATGGCGATGGCCGACAATACCGCCATGACCCCGTTGACCAGCCCCAGGCCGGACTGGGCCACGCCCAGCAGACCTGTGGTGGGCACGTCGGCCGCCGGGATCGCCCCCGATGCGGCGTCGATTCCGTGCGTGCTCAAGCCACCGCCTCGGCCAGCTTCAGAAGCGCCGCACAGGCCTGGTTGCGGTCGGCGAAGTCCTTCCACGCGGTCTGTTGCGCGAGCGCCTTCCATTTGCCGATCGCATCCGGCGTCATCTCTTTCACCGTGACGCCCGACTTGGCGAACACGCGCGCCAGGTCCTCGTCGTCGGCCCTGGCGGCATCGAGGCCAAATGCCTCCAACTCGGCGCCGACCTCGGTGATGACCTTCTGATGCGGGGGCGGCAGGCTGTCGAAGACCTGTTTGCTCATCAGCAACGGCTCGAACATGAACCAGAAGCTGCCGGCCTTGCCGCTTGTCACCGCCTTGCTGATCTCCTCCAGCCGGAACGAGATGATGCTGGTGCTGGACGTCACCGCCGCATCCAGCGAGCCGGTCTGCATGGCGGCATAGATCTCGTTGCTGGGCACAGAGCTGATGATCCCGCCGGCCTGCTTCAGCATCAGGTCCATTTCCCGTGACCCGCCGCGGATCTTCAGGCCCTTCACGTCATCGGGCTGGACCACGGCGGTGCTCCGGCTTGCGGTGCCCCCCGCCTGCCACACCCAGGTCACGATCTTCACCCCGCGCTTCTCGAGCAGCGCTGTCAGTTCCTGTCCGATGGCCTGCTTCTTCCAGGCCATCCCCTGCTCGTAATTAGTCACCAGGCACGGCATCAGGCCGATATTCAGCTCGGGCACCTCGCCGCCGGCATAGGCCAACGGATAGACGGACAGGTCGAGCGCGCCGCGCCGCAGGGCAGAGAACTGCGCCACCGTCTTCATCAGCGACGACCCCGGATAGATCTCGAAACCGAGCTCGCCGCCGGTCCGTTTCTCGACCTCGGCTGCGAAGCGGCGGCCGAGGCGGTCCCGGAAGTCGCCCTGGTCGAGCGTCCCGCCGGGGAACTGGTGGCTGATCTTGAGGATGCGCGTCGCCGCCGTGGCTGGGCGCTGCGCAAGCGGCAGTGCTGCGAGCGCCGCAAGGGCAGTCCTTCGGGTGAGACGCATCAAATCCTCCCAGGCCCATCTTGACGATGTTCACGTGTGCAATACGGGGGCAATCGCGCCCACGCAAGCCTCCGCCAGGCCGTCCCGGGATCGACATGCCGGGGTTATATGCCCGGGAGCATCGAGGTGATGTAAGCTCGCCGGAGCGACACCCCATGCCATGCCGGAGGTCGAAGCGAACTCATGAGCAGCCGAGAATATCCCGCCCGCCCGCTTGTCGGCATCGGCGTCGTTCTCATCAGGACTGACGAGGTGCTGCTGGTCCGCCGCGCCAAGCCCCCGGCTGCGGGAAGCTGGTCGCTGCCAGGCGGCGCGCAAAAGCTGGGGGAGACGGCCGAGGCGGCCGCCCGGCGGGAGTTGCGCGAGGAAGCCGGGTTGGAGGCAGGGTCGATGCGGTTGGCCGCG
>JAYUCA010000560.1:0-3433 GCA_043740535.1 Rhodospirillales bacterium
GCCTTCCGACTTGTCCCGCCGTCGCGCTCGCCCCACCAGGTCGATCGCACATGACGCACTCGTTTCAATTCGTCCTGCCCGGGCTCCGGCCCGGGCATCCACGCGGTTCAGGAGGGACCACGCGAACGGGTTGAGACAGGCGACTTCAAGACCGGCATCGACCGGCTGCCCGCGCGTGGATAGCCGGCCCGAAGCCCAGCCATGACGGTATGGCGACGGAAAATGGCCAGATGCGTTTCACCGGCTCGCCCCACCGGCTTGGGTTGTGCGCGGCCACGAAGTTTTCTATGTTTGTTCGTAACGGTCGGCGATCGAGGCCAGGAGCAGCGAGCCCATGGAATACGAAGTCAGTTTCGGCAGCCTGAAGCCGGCCACCCGCGCGGCGCCCGGGCCGGCGTTCCGGCTGGCCTTGCTGGGCGACTTCTCGGGCCGCGCCAGCAAGGGCGTGCTCGACACCGGCGACAGGTTGGCGGCCCGCAAGGCGCTGAAGGTCGACGTCGACAACCTGGACGACGTGCTGGCCAGGCTCGCCCCGCGCATCCTGGTGCCGCTGGGCGACGAAGGCGCCGTCGAGGTGCCGATCGCCAGCATGGACGACTTCCACCCGGACCAGCTGGTCGAGGCGCTGCCGCTGTTCGACCAGCTTCTGACCCTGCGCCGCAGCGTTCAGAGCAAGGCCGGTTTCGACCGCGCGATGAAGGAAGTCATGTCCTGGGCCGGCGCCGAGCCCCTGGCCCCGCCCGACACGCGCCGCCCCCGCGGCGGCGCCATCGCCACCGACCGGAAGCTGTCGGACTTCGCCCGGCTGACCGGCCGCCCTGCGGTCGCCGAGGCCTCCGCCGACGACCTGGTCCGCCGCCTGATCGGCCCCTACATCGTGCCTGCCACCGACAGCCGGCAGGACGCGCTGCTGGCCCGCGTCGACGCCGCCTTGTCCGACGCGATGCGCCGCGTGCTGCACCACCCGGAATTCCAGTCCGCCGAGGCGCTGTGGCGCGGCGTGGAGATGCTGGTCCGCGGGCTCGAGACCGGCGGCCGCCTGCAGATCGTGCTGTATGACATCTCCGCCGAGGAACTGGCCGCAGACCTCGCATCCGCGGAAAACCTCCAGGACACCGCGCTGTTTTCGTTGCTCGTCGAGCAGCCGGCCTCCGACGAGAACGCGGGGCCGCTGAGCATGCTGGCCGGGCTGTACGGGTTCGAGCTCGCGCCGCCGCACGCGGACCTGCTGGGCCGCATGGCGCAGCTGGCCGCCGGCGCCGGCGCGCCGTTCGTGGCCGCGATCGGCCCGGACGCGCTGCGTGAGCCCGAGCATGAGTGGCACCCGATGATCCGCTCCGCCTGGACGGCGCTGCGCGCGCTGCCGGCCGCCGTCTACCTCGCCTTGGCCACGCCGCGCTTTCTGCTGCGCATGCCTTACGGCAAGAAGACCGACCCGATCGACGCCTTCGCCTTCGAGGAGTTCACCCGCCAGGACGGCCTGTCCGGCATGCTGTGGGGCAACCCGGCAATCCTCGCCGCCCTGCTGACCGGCCAGGCCTGGTCGAAGGGCGGCGCGAAGATGCAGCCAGGCAGCCTCAACGTCGTCGGCGACCTGCCGGTCTATGTGCTCACCGACGCCGACGGCGACCAGGTCGCGCTGCCCTGCACCGAACGCATGTTCACCGAACGCCAGGCCGCCCAGGTGTCCAGCACCGGCGTCATCCCGGTCGTCAGCCTGCGCGGACGGCCAGAGGTGCGGGTCTCCGGCTTCGCGTCGCTGGCCGGGCCGACGCTGGCCGGCCGCTGGGCCCCGGTCGAGATCAAGCCGCCAGCCCCGCCCAAGCCCCCCGCCCCGCCGCCGCCGGAGGTCAAGGTCGCCCCCGCCACCGCAGCCCCGCCCCCAACGCCGCCCGCCCCGGACCCCGGGCACGAGGAGGACATGGCCGACCTGGACGCGCTGCTGGCAGGCCTCTCCACCCCGGAGGACGAGGCCCCTGCCGAGGCGGCGGCCCCCGAACCCGAACCCGAACCGGAACCCGAAGCCGCGGAGGACGATCTGGACGCTCTGCTCGCCAGCCTCAGCGAGGAGCCGCCCGCAGCCGCGGCCGACGAGACGGAATCCGACCTCGACGCCCTGCTCGCGTCGTTGAAGTAGCCGGCGGCGCGATGCCCGGCCCGGTCAGGCGTCCCGGATGACGAGGTCGATCCGCTCGATCTGGCCCGGCTGCTCGGGCGGCTGCGTCTCGCGGATGATGCGCGACGGCGCAACCCCGAGGGCGGCGAGCCGGGCCTCGATCAGGCTGGCGCGCAGGTTGGCCATGTCCCCCGCGGCAGCCAGGCCCGCCGCATCGACGTACCGCACGACCGAAAGCCGCCGCGTCTCGACGTGCAGCATCTGGTCGGCCGCGGTCTGCATGGCCGACTCGGCCCGGTCGTCCATGGCGGCCGACCACGCGGTGAACTCCACCGAGAGCTGCCCCGCCTGGCCGCGCGCGCGCCGGATGATGTTCGGATGGATCAGCCACATCATCGCCGGGTCGTCGCCGCCCTCGTATTCGGTCCATAGCTCGATGACGGCAGATTTCGACTCGCAGGTCACGACCTCGATGCTAACATGCGCCGGCAAGGTGTTGGCGAGGAGGTCATCGATGTATTGCTCGCCGCACACGAGCCAGCCGTTCGTCCCGCACTCGGCCAATATGATGTCCGCCATCGGCTGCCCTTCCGGTTCTGGCGCCGCCGGGGTCCAGCCGTGGCGCTGAAGCTCAGCATCTCCGGCGGTCCTGGATCGCGGACGCTCGCTGCCGGAACGCTATCCATCGGCCGCGGGGAAAGCAACGACTGGGTGCTGCCGGACCCGGACCGGCATCTGTCCAAGACCCATTGCGTCGTCAGCGCGGAGAACGGCCGTTACGTGCTGACCGACCTCAGCACCAACGGCGTCTATATCAACGGCGCCCGGCAGCCCACGCAGCGCGACAGCCGGGTGGTGCTGACCGACGGCGACGAGTTCCGCCTGGGCGAATACTCCGTCCTGGTGCAGGAAGTGTCGGCCCCCGCCTCGGCGCGGCCCGCGCTGTCGGACGACAACCCGCTGGATGTCGATCCCCTCGACGACCCGCTGGGCGCACCGGTCGGGCGCGGCGGGGACCCGGCGTTCAGCCACCCGATCCGCCACGCCGCCCCGGTGCAGAACCGCCCGGACCCCTTCGACGAGGCGGACCACGCCGCACACCGCAGCGACGTGCAATGGCGCAACGAAGGCTTCGGCCCCGCCGTCATCCCCGGCGCGCATTTGGGCCCGGCGCAGGCCGACAACGTCGATGCGCACCACCAGGCGATGCCCGCCATGCGCGTGCTGGCGCCGTCCAACCCGAACGAGATCGACTTCGACGCCCTGATCGGCGACCTGTCGGACCTGCACCCGCACGCCCCCGCCTCCAGCCAACCC
>JAYUCA010000561.1:0-1852 GCA_043740535.1 Rhodospirillales bacterium
GGCGTGATAGCGCGACAGGCCGGTCTGCACCACCACGTCCGCCCGGCGGCGTTTCTCCCGGTCCGGCGTCTGCCGCGCCAGGATCGCGTCGATCTGCGCCTCGGTCATGCGCTGCCGCTTCCGCACCCGGGCGCGCTGCACCGTGGCGGGGGCCGAGACGACGACGACGATGTCCATGCGGCGCTCGGCATGGGTTTCGAACAGCAGCGGGATGTCCAGCACCGCGGCGGGGCGCCGGGCGGCGCGTGCCCCTGCGAGGAACCGGCGCTGCCGTGCCCGCACCATGGGGTGGATGATCCGTTCCAGGATGGTCATGGCGGCCGGGTCCTGGATGGCGGCGGCGCGCAGCCGGGCGCGATCGACGGCGCCGTCGATGACCGTGCCGGGAAACGCCGCGCCGATCGGGCCGACCGCCGCCCCGCCCTTCGCCTGCAGCCGATGCACCTCGGCATCCGCGTCGAACACCGGCAGCCGCGCGCGGCGAAACGCGGCCGAGGCCGTCGACTTGCCCATGCCGATGCCGCCGGTCAGCCCGATGACCTTCATGTCATCCCCAGCACCGCGTCCTGCAGCGCCGCATCCACGACCGGCACGGCGCCGAACCATTGGGCGAACCCCGGCACGGCCTGGTGCAGCAGCATGCCGATGCCGGTGACGGCCTGGAAGCCCCGGGCGCGTGCGTCCGCCAGCAACGCCGTCTCCAGCGGCGCATACACGATGTCGCTGACGACCAGCCCGGGCGGCGCGGCATCCAGCGCCATGTCCAGCGCCGGCTGCCCGTACATGCCGAGCTGCGTCGTGTTGACCAGCAGCGCATGGCCGGCCAGCGCCGTGGCACGCGCCTCCCACGCTACCACATGGACGCCGGGCAGCGCGGCGGCCAGCGTGTCCGCGCGCTGCCGGGTGCGGTTGCACACGGTGACGGCCGCGCCCAGGTCCAGCAGGGCGGCCGCGATGGCCCGCGCGCCGCCGCCCGCGCCCAGGATCAGCGCCGGGCCGGCCGCCGGATCGACGCCGTGCGCGCGCAGGTTGGCGATGTAGCCGGTGCTGTCGGTGTTGCTGCCCACGATGCCGTCGGGCTCGAACACCAGCGTGTTGACCGCCCCGGCGCGCGCTGCCGACGCCTCCACCCGGTCGCACAGCGCCATCACCGCCTGCTTGTGCGGCAGCGTCACGTTCAGGCCGCGGAACCCGGCCGCACGCAGCCCCAGCACCGCTTCGGCCAGATGATCCGGATGGACCGCCAGCGGCACATAGGCGCCGTCGATGCCATGCAGCGCGAGCCAGTGACCATGCAGCCGCGGCGAGCGGGAGTGCGCGACCGGCCAGCCGATGACGCCCGCCAGCCTGGCCGCGCCGCTCAGCAGTCGTTCATGTGTGCTCATCGTGCCTTGCGTTTTCCCCCGTTCGAATCAGATTGCTTTATCAATCGACCTTGCGCCAACGTGCGCGCCACAGAATTTCGGGGGAAACCGACATGGTCAAGCTGGACGTGAATGGCCGGGTGCACGAGATCGACGTCGATCCGGAGACGCCGCTGCTTTGGGTCATCCGCGAACAGCTGGGCATGACCGGCACCAAATACGGCTGCGGCGTTGCGCAGTGCGGCGCGTGCTCGGTGCATATCGACGGCCAGGTGATGCGGTCCTGCCAGCTTCCGGTCGGCACGGTCTCGGGCAAGATCGTGACCATCGAGGGCCTGTCGCCCGACAGCACCCATCCCGTGCAGGTGGCCTGGCTGGCGCACCAGGTGCCGCAGTGCGGCTATTGCCAGAGCGGCCAGATCATGGCCGCCGTCGCGCTGCTGAAGGACAAGCCGCAGCCGACCGACGCCGACATCAACGAGGTGATG
>JAYUCA010000562.1:0-1889 GCA_043740535.1 Rhodospirillales bacterium
GGGGATTGGGCGATGACCGTGTGGACAGTGTAGGCGGCGGACCGCCAAATATTGGCTCGATCCGGTGGAGCTGGCCGGTTCCGACGGATTGCGTGCTCACGAATTGACCAGGCTGCGGCTATGGGTGCTTGAGCACCGGGACCTACTGCGGAGAAGCTGGGATGACCACCACGGCCGTTAGAACGAAATCGGTCCCCGTCGATCCGGACCCCACCGCTGTCGGGGTGGACGTCTCGGACACCATGCTTCGGATCACATTGTCCGACGCCAGGGAGTTGGCTGCCCCGCTCGCGTGGGTCCCGCGCCTGCGTGACGCAACCGTGGCGCAGCGGCTGAACTGGGAGAAGGTCGGCCGCGGCCATGGCATTCACTGGGCTGATATTGACGAGGACATCTCCGTGCGAGCTCTACTGGGCCGGCCGACCTAGACGGAACGGTTCGATCAACCACTGTGCCCCCGCAACATTCCACGCTCGCCGCCAACGTCGTCCATTTCGCCGCCCTCTTGCGCCGCGCCGGGTTGCCCGTCGGACCTGACAGCGTGATCGCGGCCGGGCAGGCGCTTGACCTGCTGGGCATCGAGGACCGCGGCCAGGTGCGGGCGGCGCTGCGCGCCCTGATGGTGCAGCGGCACGAGCAGCAGGACGTGTTCGACCAGGCGTTCGAGCTGTTCTGGCGCGACCCCACCGCCGCCAACCAGGCCGCGATGCTGGCCATGCTGGACGGCAAGAAGCCCAAGGACGACCACCGCCCCACCCCCGGCAGCCGCCGGGTCGCGGAGGCCATGGCCTCGCCGCGGGAGCAGCGGCCGCGGGAGGAACGGCCGCCGGAACTCGACGCGACGATGACGGTCAGCGAGCGCGAGCAGCTCCAGTCCATGGACTTCGAGCAGATGAGCGCCGCGCAGATCGCCCGCGCCAAGGCCGAGATCACGCGGCTCGCCCTGCCGCTCGACCGGCAGAAGACCCGGCGCTGGCGGCGCGACCCGGCCGGCGCCCGCATCGACCTGGCAGCGACGCTGCGCCTCAGCCTGCGCCGCGGCGGCGAGATCATCGACCTCAGCCGCAAGCGCCGCATCGTGCGCCCGCCGCCCCTGGTGGTGCTGTGCGACATCTCCGGCTCCATGTCGCGCTACGCGCAGGTGCTGCTGCACTTCCTGCATGCCGTGGCGAACAGCCGGGACCGCGTGCACGTGTTCCTGTTCGGCACCAGGCTGTCCAACATCACGCGCCAGCTGCGGCACAGGGATGCGGAGGTCGCGTTCCAGATGGTCGCCGCCGCCGTGCCGGACTGGTCGGGCGGCACCCGCATCGGCGAGAGCGTGGCGCTGTTCAACCGCCGCTGGGCCAAGCGGGTGCTGGGCCAGGGCGCCGTCGTGCTGCTGATGACCGACGGGCTGGACCGCGACGGGGCCGAGGGCCTGTCCGAGGCCATGGACCGCCTGCACCGGTCGAGCCGCCGGCTGATCTGGCTCAACCCGCTGTTGCGCTGGCAGGGGTTCCAGCCCAAGTCACAAGGCATCCGCGCGATGCTGCCGCACGTCGACGAGTTCCGCACGATCCATAACCTGGACAGCCTGCGCAGCCTGATCGACCTGCTGTCGCGCCCCGCGCCGAGGGGCCGTTTGGACTGGAGCGTGTCATGACATCCGACGAAGACGTGCTGGGAACCGCCGCCGCCTGGCTGGCCGAGGGCGAAAAGGTCGCCATCGCCACCGTGACGGAGACCTGGGGCAGTTCGCCCCGCCCCGCCGGCAGCCAGATGGCGGTCACCGCCAGCGGCCGCATGGCCGGGTCGGTCAGCGGCGGCTGCATCGAGGGCGCGGTGGCCGAGGCGGCGCAGAAATCCATGGCGACCGGCGCGCCGCAGCTGCTCGATTTCGGCGTGAC
>JAYUCA010000563.1:0-13573 GCA_043740535.1 Rhodospirillales bacterium
CAATGCGCCGACCGAGACTCCCTACCACGCCAACATCTACGTCAGCACGCTGCTGCCGGGCGCCGGCCTGTGGCCGCTCGACCCGCCGCATGACCGCGCCGCCGGTACTTTCGGCTCCGGCGTCCCGGCCACCACCCAGGAACCGCGCCTGGCCACCGGCCCGGCCACCTTCAACGTTACCCTCGATGAAGACCCGAACCGGATCTACACCTCGACCCAGCAGACCCCGATGGGGTTCGAGATGGGCTACAAGTATGTGCTCGACATCAACCGCAAGATCGTCGGCCAGAAGGTCTTCAGCCTGACGTTGTGGAACAACCACGAGACCGAGGTCGTCTTCGACAGGACCTTCTCCCACGTCCTGACCGCCGGGCAGACCTACTACTGGGGCGTCCAGCTGCAGGAGGACAAGGGCGCCAAGGCTTCCGGGTCGTTCCAGAGCGCGCCGGTCGCGACCAATACCCGATTCGGCACCGTCACCATCATCACCCACGGCTTCCAATTCGGCGGCCAGATCCTGCCCACGCAGGAGCAGACCAACCTGCAGGCCCCGGATGCTTTCCTCGAGCTTGGCCGGCTCGTCGCCGGGGCCGATGGCGGCGGCGTCGTGCTCGAATACAACAAGAAGACCGGCGAGTGGGTCGATTACACGAAGGTCGATTCCAACGGCAAATACCCGCCAAGCGCCGTCGGCGCCAAAGCGCTCAGGGATGGCCAGAGCGTCGTCCTCGTCACCGATTGGACCGCCGAGAGCGACATCAGCGACAGCGGCTTCGCCGAGGCCGCCGCCGACGCCATGTTCGCCTCCCTCGTCGACCTCAACCTCCAGACGGGCCGCGACCTCTTCAAGTCCGCCTTCCACTTCATCGGCCATTCCCGCGGCACCTCGGTCAACTCCGAGATCGTCCAGCGCCTCGGCACCTACTTCCCCGGCAAGACCGACATCACCCTCACCTCGCTCGACCCGCACGACAACGTGCAGGACAGCCTCAACATCCCGCTCGCCTCGCTCATCAAGACCATCGCCAACATCACTAAGCTCGCCGCCGCCGCCGCTGCCATCACCGTCTTCGCCGGCAACCCCCTCGGCGCCACCGTCTCCGCCGCCGCCGCCACCTTCTCCAGGATTCTCGACGAGGCGCTGCACCTCTTTGCCGCCGTCGGCATCCAGGTCGATCCGATCCAGTTCGGCGACTTCAAGGATCCCGACGTCGTCAAGTGGGACAACGTCGCCTTCGCCGACACCTACTCCCAGTTCGCCGCCAACCAGGGCTCGACGAACAACGAGATCGCGTTCGCCATCAACGGCGTCGCCACCTTTGTCGGCGCCATCCAGGACCCGGCTGCCGCCGTCAAGTCGGCCGAGAAGTTCTTCCTCGAGAAGAAGGACCAGATCCTCGCCGACGCCAAGGTCGCGCTTGACGCCCTCGGCAAGCACGCCAAGGCCGACGCGCAGGCGTTCCTCGCTCAGCTCACGCCCGATTTCGTCGCCGCCGCCAAACAATCCGCGGCCGACCTGCAGACCGCCGTCGTGGCCGACACGAAGACCGCCTTCCAGAAGTTTGCCGGCGCCGTGGGGGCCGACGTAAAAAGCGCCGTCGACGGCCTGGTCGTCACCATCAACAACCAGACCGCCGCCGCCGCCTCGCAGTTGGTGACCGACATCGGCAGCACCGTCTCCACCAGCATCGCGCAGTTCATCGCCAACCTGAAGAACGGCATCATCGACCGGCTCGACACCATCACCCTCGACAATGTCCTGTCCGTCATCGCCGAGATCGGCACCCTGTCCGCCGCCAACCTGCAGACGACGTTCGACACCCTGGTGACCCAGGTGCAGGCGATGGCCACGAAGGCGCTGAACGACCTCGTCGACAAGAACAAGACCGCCATCACCAACGCCCTCAAGGACCTGGGCGGCACAGTCCTGACCGACGCGCAGAACGCGCTGCAGGGCCTGGGCCGCACCATCCTGGGCGAGGTGCAGACCGCCTTCGCCGGGCTCATCACGGTTGAGTTCCACAACACCGTCGCCTCGCTGCAGAGCTTCGCGAACATCTTGGCCTCCGAGGCCGTGATGGACATCCAGAAGGAGGCCGACAAGCAGTTCAAGGCGGTGCAGGACAGCTTTACCAAGACCTTCCAGCTGTCCACCTTTACCGCCACGCCGAACGGCCGCTCCATCCCTGCCGACGACATCAACAAGAAGCTCGACAGCCTCTCGGGCTTCGGCGTCGACGACTTCCCGCTGATCGGCCAACTCGTGCAGGGCACCGCGCTGGGCGCCGGCGGCCCGCACAGCCGGGTGTGGCAGTGGTACGCCGGCACCGTCAACACCTCGATCCAGGATTTCCAGGGCGGCCTGATCTGGCGCCGCCTCAGCGACGCCGGCCTGCGCGCCACCAGCTTCGGCGTCCCGCTCAAGGGCCAGGAATACAGCTCCACCGGCTGGTACTTCGCCGACCCGACCATCGTCACCAACAGCGGCAGCCCGATGGACCGATACCGGGCCGCGAACGCGGCCCTCGCCATCTCGCCCGCCGTCAGCCAGATCAAGGAAGGCGTCGGCACCGGCTTCTACTTCGGCCCCGATGGCGGCGGCGCGGCCTACGACCCGGTCAACCCGAAGCCCAACATCACCCCCGCCGGCACCGACAACACCGAGGCCATGCTCGAAGGCGCCACCCGCCCGCCCGTCGAGACCGTGTTCAACGGCAACTTCCAGCAGGGCATCAAGCAGTCGCTCATCAACCATTTGTATGACCCGACGGCGGACTGGGGACGCTTCCCCATCAGCTATCAGCTCCCCGGGTGGTCGTTCCACGGCGGCAGCGGCTTCAAGCTCGATGCCAGCTTCACCCTGCCCATCATCGGCAAGATCGGCGGCACGATCGACGTGACCGGCCTCTTCGTCGTGCCGGCCCACGCCGCCGAAGACAAGCTGAAGCCCCTGCTCGACGCATTCATCTCCGATTCCGTCGACAAGGTCGTCAACTACATCGAAACGTTCTACCAGAAGCAGGCCGGCGCCTTCAAAATCCCCACGCTCGACCCCTCGGCGCCCCAGAGCGTCATCGACCAGTACAACGCCACCTTCGGCGCCGGCGCCGCCTTCGGCACCGGGGGCACCTTCGGCCTGCAGAACAAGGATGCCGACAGCTTCGTCGGCCAGCTCCAGCACCTGCTCGACCTCGCCCAGCAGAACCCGCTCACCTTCGTCGATGTCGGCGGCGGCATGAAGCTCAGCGACATCTTCCGCCTTGACGGCACCACTTTCATCAATCCGGACGCCATCGAGAAGCTGAAGGTCTTCCTCACCGAGAATGCCGACGGCATCCTGAAGTCGCTTCTCCCCGTCGCCAGCGAAGGCATCCTGTTCGGCGGCGCCCAGGCTCTCGCCACCGTTCTTACCACCGCCTTCAACCTCTCCACCGGCAACGACCCGGCCTTCAAGACCTTCAAGGACGCTGTCTTCAAGGCCGTCGCCGGCGACTCGAACTTCTCGACCCTCACGCACGACCGCATATACGTGCCCGACACCGACAACTTCCTGAACTTCAACCTCTACGTCCCGCTCTCGCTCACCCCCAGCACCAGCGTTGTCGTCACCATCGCCGAAGACGACGGCGGCGCGCTCGACACCAGTTCACTGACCGGCACGCCGCTTTATCTGCTGCCCGAGAGCGCCACCGTGCATCACCAGACGATCACCATCGACGGCGCCTTCTTCAAGGACTTCGCCGAGAGCGTGCAGATCCCCTCGACCTTCCACGGGCACATGGTCCTCATCTCCTTCACCGAGCTCAACCGCGACAGCACCTTCGTCGGCCCGGTCAGCGGCACCACCCCCTTCACCGGCTCCAGCAACCCGCTCGACGCGTTCGGGGCGCTGTTCATCCTCGAGAACGTCAGCCTCGGTCACACGTCGGACACCAACGACTACGTGGCCGTCCCCAGCACCCAGTTGGCTAGCGACCCCGTCGCCACCGGCACGCCGGGCGTCACCCTCACGCTCGACGCCGTCACCGTCGCCGCCGCCGAGGCCCGCGCCAACTGGATCGCCAGCGGCCTGGCGCCGGACGCCGAAGCCCGGCTCGACGCCGTGGCGCTGCACGTCGGTCTCCTGTCCGACAATGCCATCGGCACCTACGCCGACGGCACCATCACCGTCGATGCTGGCGGCGACGGCGTCGGCTGGTACACCGGCCAGGACAACGCGGCCTTCACCACCGGCCCCCACAACACCCTCATCGCCATCCCGGGCTCCGCCGCCGCCCACCGCTTCGACCTGCTGACCGTGCTGGAGCACGAGTACGGCCACGCCCTAGGCCTGCCCGACCTGCCCGCCGGCGCCGTCCCGGGCGCCCTCATGGGCGTGGCCCTCGGCACCGGCGTGCGCACCCTCCCGTCCGCGCTCGATCTCACCACCATAAAGGTCACCACTCCCACCACCCCCGCCGGCCGCGTCGTCACGCTCGAACAGGCGCTGTCCGCCGCAACCGTCACGGCGCGGGCTGCCGACCCGTCCCCCGGCATCACAGCCCCCGTCGTTCTGGCCGGCCCGCTGCAGAACGGCACGTTCACCGTGACCGACCCCGCCGCCGCCGGCTTCGCCTGGGCCAGCACCGGCACGCTCAACGTTGCGCCCGACCGCGCGACCCTGGCCGAGAACCGCACCACGCTGTCGACCTTGACGCAGACCTTCACGCTGGGCGCCTCGCAGACCACGCTCAACTTCACGATCTTCTCCGGCGCGCTGTTCCAGGACAGCGGGGCCGCGCCGGACGCGTTCGAGGTTTCGCTGCGCGACGCATCCACCGGCGCATCCGTGCTGGGCGCGTTGGGCCTGAGCAGGACCAGCGACCTGTTCAACCTGCAATCCAACGGCACGCTGTTCCTGGCGCCCGGCGTGTCCGTCAGCGGGCTGTCCGCCAACGGCGCGCTCGATCTTTCGGCCGGGTCGCACGTCGTCACGATCGACGTGACCGGGGTGGCCCGCGCCCGCAACCTGGTGCTGGGTTTCTCGCTGATCACCTTCGGCGGCCACCCGGCCGCGGTCACGATCGGCGATGTCGGCGGCCTGGTCGCCAATGGCCCGGTCGCGGTGGCGGACGCCGCGTCGCCCGTCCAGGGCGTGCCGACGCTGATCGACGTGCTCGCCAATGACGGCGGCACGGGGCTGAGCATCTCGGCCGTCACCGTGCCGGCGCATGGCACGGCCGTCATCCAGAACGGCCAGGTGCTGTACACAGCGTCGCCCAGCTTCGCCGGTGCGGACAGCTTCAGCTACACCGCGCGCGATTCCGAGGGCCGCACCGCCACCGCCAGCGTGGCGCTGATTGTGCAGCAGGTCGTCGTAGCGCCCACCGCAAACGCCGACGCCGCGACCGTGGCGCAGGGCGGCACGGTGCTGATCGACGTGCTGGCCAACGATACCGGCACGGGCCTGACGCTGACGGCGGTGAGCGTGCCCGCGCACGGGAGCGCCGTGCTGCAGGCCGGGAAGATCCTGTACACCCCCGCCGCCGCCTACGCCGGGGCCGACGGCTTCAGCTACACGGTCACCGGATCGTCCGGGCTGACTTCGACCGGCAGCGTCGGCCTGACCGTGACCGCGACGCCGCCGGTGGCGGCCGCCGACACGGCGACGGTGGGGCAGGGCGGCACGGTGCTGATCGACGTGCTGGCCAACGACACCGGGCTCGGCCTGTCGTTGTCGGCCGTGGCCGCCGCCGCGCACGGCACGGCCGTGATCCAGAACGGCAAGGTGCTGTACACGCCTGGCACGGGCTACGCGGGGGCAGACGGCTTCACCTACATGGTGTCCGGCAGCAACGGCCTGACCGCCACCGGCGCGGTGGGCGTCACCGTCACCGCCGTCGCCCCGGTCGCCGGCGCCGATACCGCGACGGTCGCGCAGGGCGGCAGCGTCCTGATCGACGTGCTGGCCAACGATGGCGGGACCGGGGCTGCGCTGACCGTCACCGCCGTCACGGCGCCCGGCAACGGCACGGCTGCCATCCGGAACGGCAAGATCCTCTATGCGCCGGGCGCCGGCTTCATCGGGGCGGACGCCTTCAGCTACACCGTCACCAGCGCCACCGGCCTGTCCGCCATCGGAACCGTCGGCGTGACCGTGACGGTGATCGCACCGGTCGCGGGCGCCGACAAATTCAGCCTCGTGCAGGACACCTCCGCTCTGATCGACGTGCTGCTCAACGACAGCGGCAGCGGCATCACCCTGACTGGTATCCCGAACGCCGCCGGCCCGGCGCATGGCACGGCAGTCATCCAGAACGGCCGCGTGCTGTACACGCCCGCCGCCGGCTACATCGGCGCGGACACGTTCGGCTACACCATTACCGGCCAGACCGGCCTTGTCGCGACCGGACAGGTTGCCGTAACCGTCACCTCGGCGATCGTCGCACCCATCGCCGGCGCCGACACCGCGACGCTTGCCACCGGTGGCACCGTCCTGATCGACGTGCTTGCCAACGACAGCGGCACCGGCGTCGCGCTTACGTCGGTCACCGCCGCCGGCAGCGGCGCCACGGCCATCGAGGCCGGGCGCGTTCGCTACACCCCGGCCGCCGGCTACTTCGGTCCGGACAACTTCACCTACACGATCACTGGCGCCTCAGGCCTGGTCGCCACCGGCACGGTCGGGATCACGGTCGTGCTGCCGCCTCCGGTGCTCGTTCCCGCAACCGCCAGCACGGCCATAGGCGGTACCGTGGTGATCGACGTGCTGGCCAGCGACGCCGGCGCCGGCCTGGTGCTGACCCGGCTGGGCACGCCGGCCCACGGCGTGGCCGCGATCGTCGGCAACAAGATCAGCTACACCGCCAACACCGACTTCGTCGGCGCGGACCCGATCGCGTACACCGTGACCGACGCGGCCGGGCAGACGGCCGCATCGACCGCCACCGTCACCATCACGCTGCCGCCGCCCGCTGCCACGCTGGCGCCCACCGTGTTCTCCCCGGCGCTGACCGTGGCCCAGAACGCCGGCGCCCAGGCCATCGGCATCGCAGCGCCCCTCGACCCGGTCACCCCGTCGACGGCGCTGGCCATCACGCTGCTCAGCCTGCCCGGCAACGGCGTCGTCACGCTGGCAGACGGCACGTCCGTCGCCGCCAACCAGGTGCTGACGCTGGCGCAGTTGACGCAGCTGCTGTTCACCCCGACGCCGGGCCGGTTCGGCCAGCGCTCCGCACTGAGCTACGCCGTCGCCGACGCCGCCGGGAACACCAGCAACGGCCAGGCGACGCTGAACATCGGCCCGGCGCTCGGCAACCCCACGCCGTATCAGCTCACCGTCACGATCCCGCCGGGCGCGGGCGCCACGCCGCTCAACCTGGGCGCCATCACCGACCCCAACTTCGCCAGCAGCGCGCTGACCATCACCATCCAGTCCATGCCGACCAACGGGCTGCTGACCATGAGCAACCTCTGGCCGGTGACCGGGGCCGGCCAGGTGCTGAGCCAGTCGGACTTCTCCGGCCTGCTGTTCACCCCGACGCCCGGCCTGGCCGGCGCCACGGCCGCCTTCACCTACACGGTCACCGACCCGGCCGGGAACACGGTGTTCGGCGTCGTGCCGATCGCCATCGCCCCGCGCACCGCCACCCCCACGCTCGGCGCCGTGCTGCAGGACGGCGGGGCCCCGGTGACGCAGGCGATCACCAACGTCCAGTCCGCCACGCTGCAAGGCCTCGCACCGTCCGGCGCCGCCGTCGCCGTCACCGGTGCTACGCCGGTCACCGCGCAGGGCGGCGTGTTCACGATCACCCTGCCGAACGCCGCCACGCCGACACCGCTGACCGGCAGCGCCATCACGCTGACCGCGACCGCCACCAGCTCCGGCCTGCCCACCTCGGCCGCCAGCCCGGCCGTCAGCCTGTTCGTCTTGCCGCCCGGCAACGCGGCCGGGGTGATCCAGACCGACCTCAGCTCGCTCGACATCGCCAGCCGCCTCAACAGCGGCTTCAGCCTGCAGTTCACGCCGGGCGCCCAGGCTGTGCTGCTGACCGACGGCGTGCTGAGCGTCGGGCGCGACACCAACGAGGCCTATATCCAGCGCCTTTATATCGGATTGCTCGGTCGCCCGTCCGACGCCGCCGGCATCAGCTTCTGGGACCAGCAGATGGCCCAGGGCATGGACAAGACGGCCGTCGCGGCTGGCTTCCTGGCATCCACCGAATACGGCCGGCGCCCCACCGGAACCCAGGCGGCCTTCATCGGCGCGCTCTATACCGGGCTGCTCGGCCGCGCCGCCACCGCGTCCGAACTGGCCGGCTGGCTCGATACCGCCCAGGCCCAGGGCAACGCCGCCGTGGTGCAGCAGATCGCGGACTCGGCCGAGGCCAAGGCCGCCAACGCAGCCGCCACCGCGAAGGTCTTTGCCCGCGACCCGAACGGCACCCTGCTGCACGACCTGTTCGAGACGGCGCTGGGCCGGGAGATCGAGCTGGGCGGCCTGGCGACGTACATGACGCTGCTGAAGTCCGTGTCCATCGACGTCGTCGCCCAGCTCATCACGCAGCAGCCGGAATGGATCCAGCGCCACGGCAGCCAGACCGATGCGCAGTACATCGTCGACATCTACCAGTCCGGCTACGGCCGCGCCCCCACCGCCGCCGAGCTCGCGATCAACCAGGGCCGCCTGCAATCCGGCCTGACCCGCGCCCAGCTCATGCTCGAGGCCGCCCGGCAGCCAGCCACGCTGGCCCGCTGGACCTCCGACACCTTTGCCCAGCCGCCCGTCTTCGACCCCGTGGCGAACGTCTTCACGCCCGAGACCCGGTCCGTCACCATCCAACTGGCCGCCCGCGACCCGGACGGCGGCCCGGTCACCTACGCGTTCGTGAAGCACAACGGGCCATCGAGCCTCGACTCCGTCACGGGCCGGCTGTCCTACCAGGCGGTCAGCATCCCGCTGACCGACGCCATCACCGTCTCGGCCACCAACCGGGCCGGACTGGCCACGACCCGCAGCTTCAGCATCACGGCGTTGCAGACCGCGCCCACGCTCAGCGCCGCCATCCCCGCAACTGCCGCAGCAGGTATCGCCACCGACATCACGCTGGCTTCCACCGGCATCCGGCCGGCCGGCATCGTCTCATCCTGGCTGGTCAACTGGGGCGACGGCACCGCGGCCGTGCCGGTGTCCGGCGCCGCCGCAACCGCCGCCCACGTCTATGCCGAGCCCGGCGCATACACGGTCAACGCCATCGCCATCACCTCCGCCTATGGCAACTTTGCCGCGGCGCCATCGACGGTCACGGTCGCGCCGGACACCCTGTTCGCCACCAGCGTCACCGCGGAGGCGACCGGCCTGCACGCCCGCTTCAACGGCGTGCTCGACCCGTCGAGCCTCACGCTGCCGACCGACAGCACCGCGCTGCCGCCATCGGTCGTCGTCACCTCGCCGATTGGCGGCATCATCCAGGGTTCGCTCGTGCTCGACCCGGATGGCGCCGGCTTCCGCTTCATCGCCGCCGGCGCCCTGCCCGATGGCGCCTACCGCCTGGTGGTCCGCAGCGCGGTGAAGGACCTGCGCGGCCGCAGCCTCGACGGCAATGCCGACGGGACCGCCGGCGACGACCTGCTGGTCACTGTGGCGCTGCGCAACGGCCCCGGCACGCTCGCGGTCCCCGCGGTCATGCGCGGACCTGGTCAGGCCGAGAACGTGCCCGCCGCCGGCGCCGGGCTGCCGGTCAGCTTCACCAGCGATGGCACGGCGAACACGGTGGTGTTCACCGCCGCCTTCGACCCGAAGCTGCTGTCCATCACCGGGGCCACCGCCGGGGCCGGACTGCCGGCAGGCGCCACCGTCGCCTTCGCCGCTAGCACGCTGCCGGATGGCCGGACGCTGGCGACCGTCACCGTGACCTCGCCGGCCCCGGTCGCCGCCGGCCAGGCGGCGCTGGCCAACCTTGTCGCCGCGGTCCCGGCGGCCGCCCCCTACGGCGCCAGGCAGGCGCTGAGCCTGGACCTCGTGTCGGTCAACGGGGTGGCGCAGGCGCTGCCGGAAACGTCAGGCCTGCAGGTGATCGGCTACCTCGGCGACGCCGATGGCAGCGGCGCCTACAGCAGCGCCGATGCCACCCGGATCCTGCGGGTGGTCGGCGGCGCCGACAGCGGCTTCGCGGCGTGGCGCGGCGTCGCCCCGATCGTGGTCGCCGACACCAACGCCGACGGCACGCTGACGACTGCCGACGCCGCAGCGGTGGTCTCCCCCGCCATCCCCGCCGGGGTGACGCTGACCACGGCCAGCAACGCTCCCTTCGTGTCCGCCCCTACGGCCCTGAGCGCGGCGCCGGGCGGCACGGTGACGGTGCCCGTCACGATCGACCGCAGCACGGTGCTCTCGGGCGGGACCATCCAGCTCAGTTACGACCCGGCCGCACTGAGCCTGACGGCGGTGCGCGCCGACCCGTCGACGGGCCTGGCGGTCAATGCCGGCGCTGCGGCGAACGGCCGGGTGAGCGTCACGTTCAGCCGGGCCACCCCGGCGGCAACGAACGGCGTGCTGGCGCTGTTCGACTTCCAGGTGGGCAGCAAGGTGCTGCTGGGCAGCAACCTGGCGCTGGACCTGTATTCCGTGACGATCGACGACACAAAGCTAGCGTCCATACCTGGGGCCGACGGCACGGACGGGCGCGTCCTGGTTCGGCCGGCCGTGCAGATGCCGCTGGACCTGGCGATCACCGCGCGCGATCCGTCGGTGGACAGCACCAACGCGACGCGCACCGCCCAGGCCGCGCTGCTGTCAGGCGCTGCCGCCTGAGGCACAGGTTACGGCAGCAGGGCCAGTCGGTAAGCAGCGCCCGGTCCGCATCGTCGCTGCGAGCTCTTGCGAAGCAGTCCAGGGCGGCCAGACCTGATCTATCGGTCCTGCATCGCTTCGCAAGGGCTCGCGATGACGTGTCATGACTTGATGTCGTTGGTATGATGCGAATTCGCGGCGCACCCTCAGGGACGAAGGACGTCATCCCCGGGCGCGGCCGCCCGGGGAGTCACGGAAACCTGCGATCGATCGTCACCCCATGGTCCAGCGGCCCATGGCCCCGGCCCAGCCCCGGGGCCGCCAGGATCGCCGCATGCACATAGTCCGCGGCCCGCCGCACCGCCGGCCCCAGCGCCATCCCCTGCGCCAGCCCGGCCGCGATCGCGCTGGCCAGCGTGCAGCCGGTGCCGTGCGTGTGCCGCGTGTCGATCCGCGCATGCTCGATCACCTCGACGCCTGCCGCGGTCGCCAGTATGTCGCACACCACCGGCCCCGCCAGGTGCCCGCCCTTCAACAGCACCGCAGGCGCGCCGAGCGACAGTAGCGCCCGCGCCGCCGCCAGCGCCGCTGCGTGGTCATGGATGGGGCGGCCCAGCAACGCCTCGGCCTCTGGCACGTTGGGCGTCAATAGGGTGGCCAACGGCAGCATCAGGCCGCGCATCGCATCGAGCGCCGCCGGGTCGAGCAGGCGGGCGCCGCCCTTGGCGACCATCACCGGATCCAGCACCAGCGGCAATGCGCGGTCCCGCAACACGGACGCCACCTCCGCTATGATGGCGGCATCGCCCAGCATCCCGGTCTTGACCACGTCCGCGCCGAGATCGGCCAGCACGACCTCCATCTGCAGACGCACGAAGCCCGGCGGCACCCAGTGCACGCCGTGTACGCCCAGCGTGTCCTGCGCCGTCAGCGCAGTGATTGCCGTCATGGCGTGGGCGCCCAGCGCCAGCACCGTCTTGATATCGGCCTGGATGCCCGCGCCACCTCCGGAATCGGACCCGGCGACAACCAGCACGCGGCCCTTCAGCGCAGGGCCCGCATTCACGCCGCCTGCCCGGCTGCCGATTCGATCGTTTCGCACAGGCTGGACACGATCTCGGTCACCAGCGCCTCGGTCTCGCCTTCGGCCATCACGCGCACCAGCGGTTCCGTGCCGGACAGGCGCAGCAGCAGGCGGCCCTTCTTGCCCAGGCGGGCCTCCGCGTCCTTGACCGCCGCCACGACCGTGGGGTGACCCAGCGGCGAGGCGCCGACGAAGCGGACGTTCTGCAGCAGCTGCGGCATGGGGTCGAACACGTTGCACACCTCGCTGGCCGGGCGATCGACCTCGACCAGCACCGCGAGCACCTGCAGGGCGGCCACCAGGCCGTCGCCGGTGGTGGCGAAGTCCGACATGATCACGTGGCCCGACTGCTCGCCGCCGACGTTCATGCCCGCGGCGCGCATGTGCTCGACCACATAGCGGTCGCCCACCTTGGTGCGGTGCAGCTTGAGGCCCTCTTTTGCCAGGAACCGCTCCAGGCCCAGGTTCGACATCACCGTCGCCACCACGCCGCCGCCCTGCAGCCGCCCTGCCCGGCGCCATGACCGGGCGATCAGCGCCAGGATCTGGTCCCCGTCGATCATCTCCCCCCGTTCGTCCACCAGCAGCAGCCGGTCCGCATCGCCGTCAAGCGCGATGCCCAGGTCCGCCTTGTGCTCGATCACCTTGGACTGCAGGAACCCCGGGACCGTGCTGCCGCAGCCGCGGTTGATGTTGAACCCGTCCGGCTCGACTCCGACCGGCACGATCGTCGCCCCCAGCTCCCACAGCACGGTCGGCGCCACGCGATACCCGGCCCCGTTCGCGCAATCGACGACGATCTTCAGCCCTTCCAGCGTCAACCCGCGCGGGAAGGTCGCCTTCGCCGCCTCGATATACCGGCCGGCGGAGTCGTTCAGGCGCATGGCCCGGCCGAGCCGGTCTGGGGCTGCAAGGCGGCCGGACAGGTCCGAGCCCATCAAGGCCTCGATCTCGATCTCCGTCTCGTCGGACAGCTTGAACCCGTCAGGGCCGAACAGCTTGATGCCGTTATCCTCATAGGTGTTGTGCGAGGCGGAGATCATGACGCCGAGATCGGCGCGCAGGCTGCGGGTCAGCATGGCGATGGCAGGCGTCGGCAGCGGGCCCACCAGCGTGACGTCGGTGCCCGCGGCGATGAAGCCGGCAACCAGCGCAGGCTCGATCATGTAGCCGGACAGCCGCGTGTCCTTGCCGATCACCACGTGGTCGCGATGGGCGCCGCGCATGAACTTCAGCCCGGCCGCCTGGCCGAGCTTCAGCGCCACCTCGCCGGTCATGGCGCCCTGGTTGGCGGTGCCGCGAATGCCGTCCGTGCCGAAGAGGCGCCTGCCTGTGCTCATCGATTTGATTCCCGAGATGAAACGAGCACATGTTTCACGATTTTGTTTCACTCTTGGTTCCATAATAGAACCCTGTTGCAGCACCAAACAGAGCAACTGTGGGCGACAGGACCAAAGTGAGCACGCTCTTTAGATTTTCGATGCGATCAGCCGTTTGCGTGCAAAACACTACAACAAACAACGCGCTACAGATTTCTACTGCGAGCAACACGAACAGAAATATGGCAAGCGCTGCGCGGACCCAATCCTCAGCAGCAGCCGGCGGCAACTTCTGTTTCGGAGTGCGTACTTCGCTGACCCGTACGGTCGTGTCTCTAGGAAGGTCGCTCACGGCGCCTTTCCTCCCTCGCGGGGACCAATTTTTGGTGGAATAACGGT